>CAZBUC010000031.1:0-13976 GCA_964494965.1 uncultured Maribrevibacterium sp. | reverse complement strand
AGATGATCAGCAAAGGCCGCATCAGGTATTAGGCCTTGATCTGAAGGCACCATACCAATCGTGCCACCTGTGTAGGCTATATAAATTTTCATCTGCTGGTTCTTCCTCTTTATAGATTCTATTTTGTGTGTAAATTATGCCATTTAAAACACAAAAGGCGCTATTCAATAGAAAAGCGCCTTTTGTTTTCATTACCACCGTAGAGAATTTACATACGCTCTAACGTTTCAATCCCCAATAAGGACAAGCCAAGCTTCAAGGTAGACGCGGTATTCAACGCCAACTGTAAACGACTGTGTTTTACCTCTTCCTCGGCATTGATAATAGGGCAAGCTTCGTAAAAGGTCATAAAGACACCGGCTAGATCGTATAAATAAGCACATAAGAAATGTGGCATACCGTCATTCGCCACTTGCTGAATGGCTTCTTCAAACTGGCATAATTTCACCGCCAAAGCGCGCTCTTGCGGCTCATTGATCGCAATGTCACCTGTCAAGTTCGCCACATCAACTTCAGAACGTTTAACGATGCTAGCGACGCGAGAATAGGCGTACAGCAAGTAAGGCGCTGTGTTGCCTTCGAAGCTCAGCATGGTGTCCCAGTTGAACACATAATCACTGGTGCGGTTTTTCGATAAATCCGCGTATTTCACTGACGCAATACCGACCACACGACCAATGTTGCGCAGCTCTTCTTCGTCCATGTCTGGATTCTTCGACGCCACCAATTGATAGGCGCGCTCTTGGGCTTCTTCCAGCAAAGAAGACAGTTTCGCTACGCCACCAGAACGGGTTTTAAAGGGTTTGCCATCGCTGCCCATTACCGTACCAAACGGCATGTGTTCCAATTGTGTTTCTGGTTTCACAAAGCCTGCTTTACGAGACAGGGTGAAGATTTGTTGAAAATGCAAAGATTGGCGCGCATCCACAAAATACAATACACGGTTGGCATTCAAGGTATGTTGACGGAAACGCACGGCCGCTAAATCCGTTGTCGCATACAAGAAGCCACCACCGGTTTTCTGCACGATAACAGGCGTGATCTCGCCTTCTTTATTGGCAAACTCCTCCATGAAAACACACTGTGCACCATTGGACTCTTGCAGCAAACCTTGGTCTTTTAGCTCATTGATCACGTTTTGTAAGTCATCGTTGTAAGCGCTTTCTGGCATCACATGCTGACGCTCTAAAGAGACACCTAACATCTTGTAGGTTTCTTCACAGTGAGCCATAGAAATTTCAATAAACTCATCCCAAAGCGCCAAACATTCTTCATCACCAGACTGCAGGGCAACAACCAATTCACGAGCACGAGCCGCGAACGCTTCGTCTTCATCAAAGCAGGTTTTCGCCGCACGATAGAAGGTTTCAAGATCGGCAAGCGCCATGCTGATTTTGGCATTTTCAGCGCGCAAACGCGCCATGTACGCCAACAACATACCAAACTGCGTTCCCCAATCACCCACGTGGTTTTGACGAACAACATGGTGACCAAAAAACTCCAAGGTGCGCACCACAGCATCGCCAATAACCGTCGAACGAAGATGGCCTACGTGCATCTCTTTTGCCAAATTGGGCGCAGAATAATCGACAACCACAGTTTCAGGGGCTGCCACTGGATTGACATCAAGACGGTCGCTGGCACGCAATTGCGCTAACTCTTTGCTCAACCAAACATTTTTCAAAAATATATTGATAAAACCCGGTCCAGCGATTTCCACCTTATCGGCAAGATCCGATAGATCCAACTTATCTAATGTGGCTTGAGCAAAATCACGAGGATTCATTTTTAGCGCCTTCGCCGCGCCCATAATGCCATTAGCTTGGTAATCACCAAATTGAACTTTTGCAGATTGACGTACTAACGCTTGCGCAGTATCGGACGCGCCAGCCGCCGCCATAGCCGCTTGAATGCGTTGATTTAGAAGAGTTTGAATATTCACAAGGGAGACCTTTAAACAGTAAATACACCGCTCATTAAAGCGGCATACTAGAATCACACAGCCCTCAGACTGTCACCAATCAGAGGGCTGAATTCAAAAAATAATGGTAGCAATAATAACCGATTTTCACGCTTTTAGCGAAAGAACAGCTTACAAGCTTGGTTGTTGTTTTCATCTTGATAAGGATAGCCAAGCTCATCTAAGAAATGCGTCACATCGGTTTCTTCACCAACCGCTTGCAAACCGACCAAAACGCGGCCATAAGCATCGCCATGATTGCGATAATGAAACATGGATATATTCCATTGCCCACCAAGGGTATTTAAAAACTTCAACAAGGCACCGGGGCGTTCAGGAAATTCAAAACTGTACAGTAGCTCCCCTTTGTCACTGCGCAAATGTCCACCAATCATATGACGAACATGGACTTTAGCGGTTTCATCGTCCGTCAAATCCACGATTTCATAGTCTTTTAGGTCAGCTAACAATTCTTTACGGCTGTGAGGACTGCCTCCCAACGCCACACCGACGAAGATAATGGCTTCTTGATCATCCCCATAGCGATAGTTAAATTCCGTGATATTACGGCCAACCAAAGCTTGGCAGAAATCTTTAAAGCTGCCTGGATGTTCCGGAATTTTTACAGCAATGATGGCTTCACGCTTTTCACCTAATTCTGCCCGTTCAGAGACATGGCGTAAGCGGTCAAAATTCACGTTTGCACCACTGTTGATCGCAATCAACGTTTGACCTTTCGCGCCTTCACGCTCGATATACTTTTTCAAGCCAGCTAAGGCACAAGCACCAGCCGGTTCTGTAATCGCCCTTGTATCGTCATAAATGTCTTTAATCGCCGCGCACATTTCATCTGTGGTCACCGTGATGACTTCGTCGACTGTGTCTTTGGCAATCGCAAAGGTGTTGTGACCAATTTCTGCCACCGCCACGCCTTCAGCAAAAATCCCTACCGTTGCCAAACGCGTTGGTTTGCCTTTCTCCATAGCAATTTTTAAACACGCTGCATCTTCTGGCTCAACACCGATAATTTTGATGTCTGGACGCAAGTATTTTACATAGGCTGCTATTCCAGCGATCAAACCACCGCCACCGACAGGAATAAAAATCGCGTCAATATTACCTTCATGTTGATGAAGGATTTCCATACCAATCGTGCCTTGGCCTGCGATAGTGTCCAAATCATCAAATGGATGAACGTAAACTTGACCGGTTTGTGCCATGATTTCACGAGATTTTGCCGAGGCTTCATCAAAAGCATCACCAAACAAAATCACTTCCGCACCGTGGTTACGCACTGCACTCACCTTTACTTCCGGCGTGGTGGCGGGCATCACAATCGTTGCCTGTATGCCAAGTTTCTTCGCCGCCAAGGCTAAACCTTGAGCATGATTACCTGCCGATGCTGCGATGACACCACGCGCACGCTCTTCTGGGGTTAATTGACAAATTTTGTTGTATGCCCCACGAATTTTGAAAGAGAAAACAGGCTGTAAATCTTCTCGCTTCAAAATAATCTCGTTGCCCAATCGATTCGATAATTGATTGGCACGAGACAGTGGTGTTTCTACGGCAACGTCATAAACGCGCGCCTGTAGAATCTTTTTGATCATGGAATGAGGCATAGTGTGTCCTAGATAGAAAAAACCGAGTAGGAAATATACTCTTTCACACCCTTTGACGCAAAGCAGCATGTCCTCTAAAGACGCATCAAAAACGCATAAATTAACCCAATAGATGAATTCCACAGGGTAACAACTCGGACTCAAAGCGCTTATAATGCACCGACTTTCAGTGAGGACTTATTTTGTACAATAAGCCCAATGAAAAATGCCCTTGCAAGACCACAATAAAAGGCGATACACCATGACTCAAGACGAACTAAAACAAGCGGTTGCCAAGGCAGCCGTTGACTATATTTTGCCCATGTTAGAATCCGATACAATCGTTGGGGTAGGTACAGGCTCTACGGCGAACTTATTTATTGATGAGCTGGCCAAACATAAAAATGACTTTGACGGCGCCGTGGCCAGCTCAGAAGCCACTGCGGAACGCCTAAAAAAACATGGCATCCCAGTGTATGGCTTAAACACGGTCAACTCGGTTCGAGTTTATGTGGATGGTGCGGACGAATCTGATGAGCATTTGCGCTTGATCAAAGGCGGCGGTGCCGCGTTAACCCGTGAAAAAATCGTTGTCGCCAGCTGTGAGGAATTTGTCTGTATTGCCGATGAATCTAAATTAGTAAAGGTCCTAGGCGACTTCCCATTACCGGTTGAAATCATTCCGATGGCGCGTGGTCACGTGGCAAGAGAACTTGTCAAATTAGGTGGTGATCCGGTTTACCGTTCCGGTGTTGTAACGGATAACGGCAATCATATTTTGGATGTGTACAATTTAAACATCCTAGACCCCATTGCCTTAGAAAAAAGCATCGACGGCATTGTAGGTGTAGTGACGAACGGATTGTTCGCGAAACGCCCTGCTGATGTCTTGCTACTGGGTACAAAAGAAGGCGTTAAGACGCTTAAGCGCTAAACGACCCATCTGTAAGCTCAAAGTGGCCCTTGCTTGCCACTTTGAGCTTATTCACTTCGATCGATAAGATTAAAACCAGCGGCTTCGGCGCATCAAGATAAACTGCCCACCACCCAAAATCACTAAAGCGATGCAAAATAGCCAAAACGCATCCATATTCTCGGTTCCCGGCATTCCACCGATGTTGATTCCAAATAGCCCCGTTAAAAAGCCTAACGGCAGAAAGATTCCGGATAAAATAGACAAAACGTACATGCGTGCATTCATTTTCTCGGCTTGTAAATTAGCAAACTCTTCTTGCATCAACAAACAGCGCTCACGCAGTGATTCTAACCCCTCGACATAGCGCGTGATATCGTTCGCTGCTTCTTGCACCTGAGCAATTTGCTCTATGCTCATCCAAGATACCGCTTCCTGAGAGAGCTTGTTAATCGCTTCTTTCTGCGGCACTAAAAAACGTCTCAAACGAATCGTCTCGAGACGACGCAAAACAAGCGAATCTCGTTGCCCTGATTCAATGCCTTCACCAATACTTTCTTCTAAGTCGGCTAATTCATCCTCTAAATCGATAATGACCTTAGACATTCGACCAGTAAGCGTCTCTGTTAAGGTTGCAATAATATCCGCTGTATTAACAGGCCCTTCGTGGTTAGCAAAATCTCTGACAACATCCTGCACCGAAAGTAACTTTCTTCGTCGGCTCGACACAATAAAATGGGGAGTGACCCAGATGCGTAAAGCGACCATATCAGATGGATTCGACTCAGGGTTTAAATTGACACCTCGGAGCGTCAATAAGAGCCCTTTCCCCATTCTAACAGCACGAGGACGCGTTTCTTCTGCGAATAATGCCTCGACAGCCGTCTCTGGTATACCCTCCAAACTGGACAACCACGCATACCCTTCCTCTTCGGAACAATCCAAATGCACCCATCGGCAACCCTGCTCAGGGATAGTTTTAGGAAGATCCGCAGCCGGCAACGAAATAGCACCACCTTTACCATCAAGTTCTAAATTGTGGACAACAAACTCAGACATAGCGATTCCTCTCAATCTTTTGCGTAGGTTATCTGATAATGATCGCTTTCCCTATTTATTTTCCGTCCAGAACATCACCTTGGCTGACACTCAATGCCTAGAGTGGCATAATTTCGGCCAACTCAAATAACAAGGAAATGCCATACCATGCAAAACTTATCTGATGTTTTAGAATCCAGCGCGGTACCAGAAACATTACAAGCGGTTTTAACGGTGACAACCGAGACATGCATCGCTATTTCAGACGCACTAAAGCAAGGGTCTCTGGCTGGTATTCTGGGCATGGCTGGTAATGAAAATGTGCAAGGCGAAGAGCAAAAAAAACTGGATGTCATCTCTAACGATATGCTGAAAGACGCTCTCATCGCTTGCCCATCAGTTAGGGCGATTGCTTCAGAAGAAGAAGATTTCATAGTACCAGCCAACACCGACGGCGAATATTTCATTGCCTTTGATCCATTGGACGGTTCGTCTAACATCGATATCAACGCCATGGTTGGCACTATCTTTTCAATCTATCGCCAAACCGGCGACCAGCCAGCAACCGAAGTGGATTTTTTGATACCCGGCAAAGAGCAAGTCGCGGCAGGTTACGTTCTGTATGGACCATCCACCATGTTGGTTCTAACAACAGGCAATGGCGTTAATATGTTCACCTACGATCCAAGCAACAACGCCTTCACGCTGACGCACGAAAACGTTCAAGTGGCACAAGATACACAAGAGTTCGCCATCAATATGTCGAATCAACGCTTCTGGTCTACCAACATGCAAAACTACGTTAATGACCTAGTGAAAGGCAAAGAGGGCATACGCGGTAAAAACTTCAACATGCGCTGGGTTGCCGCCATGGTGGGGGATGTTCACCGTATTCTTTGTCGTGGAGGTATCTTCATCTATCCTTGGGATAACAAAGATCCAGCCAAAGCAGGCAAACTGCGCCTAATGTACGAAGCCAACCCAATGGCCATGCTACTAGAACAAGCCGGTGGTAAAGCCCATACGCACACGCAGCGCATTTTGGACATACAACCCGAAGCCATTCACCAACGTGTCGCCGTCATTCTTGGTGCAGCAAACGAAGTGGATACTTGCCTTAGTTATTCATAACCGCGAGTTGTCATAAACGCTGTGCATTACCCAACCTACTGATTGTTGGGTAATGCACCCTTGATACTAGTCAGTAAGACGCTTTTTCTGACGACGTATGATCCAAAATAACAGTAAGAAAGCGGGGACAAAAAACCACTCTTTCGCAGGACGTTGATTTTCGATTTCAAAGCCCGTGATTTCCCAATCGAAATCGAGTTTTCTTTGCTCTGCTATACCACCAAATGCTAACTGATCAATATAGACACGATTGTCTTCATTACGCAGCTCAAGCCCTGCGCCTTCAGAAAGTCGCTCAGTCGCATCACCGCTTGTTGTCAAAGGCAAATCGACCATCATCTCAATCCATCGACCATCTAAATTTTCACCCTCGACCGACAACCGCACATTTTCCATCTGCGGATTTTGATCAATATAGGTCATTAACTCAGCACCTTGATACTGCTGGTAAGGCGGAATCACTTGATCCAGCCAGAACCCTGGGCGGAACAAAGTGAAAGCCACCAATAGCAGCAATGCACTTTCCCAGCGCTTGCTCTGAGCAAAAAAGTAGCCTTGTGTCGCCGCCGCAAAAACGAGCATCGCAGCCAGAGATACGAAAAACACTACCACGCCTTGCCACCAGGTCACATCAATCAACAATAAGTCCGTGTTGAAAATGAATAGGAATGGCAATAATGCTGTACGCATCGAATAGAAAAACGCTGTAAAGCCAGTTTTAATTGGATCGCCACCTGACACGGCTGCAGCTGCAAAGGATGCTAGCCCAACTGGCGGTGTCACGTCTGCCATGATGCCAAAGTAGAACACAAACATATGAACAGCGATTAAGGGCACAATCAGGCCTGATTGAGCACCCAACTCCACAACAACCCCCGCCATTAGCGAAGACACAACGATATAATTCGCCGTTGTGGGCAACCCCATGCCTAGAATCAGAGAAATAAGCGCCACCATCAGTAGCATGATGATTAAGACACCGCCAGACAGCAACTCAATAAATTCCGCCATGACCTGACCCACACCAGTCAAGGTAACGGTTCCAACGATCACGCCTGCGGTCGCAGTCGCGACACCGATACCTATCATGTTGCGAGCGCCAGTGTTCAGCCCTTCAATCAGGTCCCATGCCCCCTGCTTTAACTGACCGGTAAGATTCGATTGACCACGGAAAAACGCTTTTAATGGCTTTTGTGTCACTAAAATAAAGGCCATTAACATGCACGCCCAAAACGCCGATAACCCTGGCGATTTACGCTCAACCATTAAAAACCAAATCAATAAAACCAAAGGCACTAGGTAATACAACCCAGTACGATAAATATCAGCAAATACCGGCAACCTCATAATCTCACCGTCGGTATCACTCATATTAAGGTCTTTGCTCTTGGCAGATATGTACAACAAACCGAAATACCCAACAACAATCAGTAGCAACAAGCCGATTGAAGACCAATCACCCAGGACCCATTTTATAGCGGAGACTAGGTAGTATAACGCTCCCGCTAAAATCATCGTGCTGGACAAAATAATCCCACTGCGTAGCAGCGCCATTTGCCATGTACGCGCGGGTGTTGAACGAGGTAATCCACGCATATCCGCTTTAAGTGCTTCCAGATGCACAATGTACAGGAGCGCAATATAGGAAATAGTCGCGGGTAGAAAAGCGTGTTTCACCACTTCAATGTAAGAAATACCGACGTATTCGACCATCAAAAACGCCACTGCCCCCATCACTGGCGGCATGATGACACCATTTACGGATGAGGACACTTCAACAGCACCGGCTTTTTCTGGACTAAAGCCCACTTTTTTCATCAAAGGAATCGTAAACGTCCCGGTTGTCACCACATTCGCAATAGATGAACCCGAGATTAACCCTGTCATTGCAGACGACAATACCGCCGCTTTTGCTGGGCCACCGCGCATGTGCCCTAACAAGGCAAAAGCCACTTGAATAAAATAATTGCCTGCACCGGCTTGATTTAATAACGCGCCAAATAATACAAACAAGAAAACAAAACCCGATGACACACCAAGGGCAATACCAAACACACCTTCGGTTGTTAGCCACATGTGAGTCATGGCTTTTTCTACAGACGCTCCTTTCCATCGCAGTATTTCAGGCAACCACGAAGCATCCCCAAAAAAGACGTAAAGCAAAAATACGATAGCGACTATCATCAAAGGTGGGCCTAATGAGCGACGCGCTGCCTCAAGGGTGAGCAGCAACCCAACACAGGCCACGACCAAATCCATCGTAGTAGGCAAACCTGGACGCGTGGCAAGCGCATCATTGAATAAAAACAAATAGGACGCACAAAATGCCCCTATTATTGCCAACGCATAATCTAACCACGGAATTCGATGGCTTGGACTATTGCTAAACGCAGGAAACGCCAGAAAAGCCAAACTGACCGCAAAGGCTAAATGCAGAGCTCGAGACTGAGTATCGTTGATAAATCCAAAGCCAAATTGAGACGGAAGCGGCGAGCCAGTCCAAAGTTGAAACAAAGACCAACAAAGGGGCAAAAAGAATAGCAAAGCTAAAGCAATACGACCCTTGGGTGCCCGCTTACCAATATCGGCTTCAGCAACCAGTTCGTCTAACTTATCGGTATCTAAGGTGTGAGAAGAATGGGACGACATAAGCCTTTCCAAAACATAAATAAAAGAGAATAAAAGCGCCAGCTGAGCCAGCGCTTTGGGAGTGAAACACTAAAAAACTATATCGGGAGTGATTGAGTGACTTACTTGAGCAAACCTTGCTCACGGTAGTACTTTTCAGCACCAGGATGCAAAGGCGCAACCAAAGAAGACTGAGCCATTTCTGCTGGTTCTAAGCGAGCAAAAGCAGGGTGCAAACGCTTGAAGGACTCAAAGTTTTCAAACACGGCCTTGGTCATTTGGTAAACCACTTTATCGGAAACATTCGCAGACGTCACAATAGTCGCTTTAGGACCAAACGTTACCACGTCTTCAGGATTTCCAGTGTACATGCCAGCTGGAATGACCGCTTTTGAGAACTCAGTATATTTACTCAACACACTGGCTGAAGTACTGTCAGTCAAAGGAATCATGCGCACATCACATGTTGTCGTCGCTTCCTGTGCAGAACCGTTTGGCAAACCTGCCACGAAGATAGTGACATCAAATTTATCATCGCAAAGAGCTTGTGCCATTTCTGAGGATTTCAATTCTGCTGCGAACGCAAAATCACTCGTCGTCCAACCTTTCTCTGCCATCATCAACTCCATCATAGAGCGATTACCCGAACCTGGGTTGCCAATGTTGACACGTTTTCCAGCAAGATCATCAAATGACTTAATGCCAGAATCTGCGCGCGCCATCAAATGAATGGGCTCTGGGTGCAAAGAAAACACTGAACGAAGTTCTGGGAATGGGTTATCTTGGAACTGACCTTTACCGGCAAGTGCAGCGGCTTGAACATCCGACTGGGCGACACCAAACTCTAATTCACCAGCGCGAATGCTGTTTACGTTATAACCTGAACCGCCTGTTGATTCAACAGAGCAGCGAATGCCATGCTCTTTACGATCTCTGTTTAGCATACGGCAAATGGAACCACCGGCTGGATAATAAACGCCAGTCACACCGCCGGTGCCAATCGAAACAAATTGCGTTTCATTGGAGACAGCAAAGGTCGAAGCTACAGCAAAAGCAGAAGCGATAGCGGTTTTAAGCAATGCATTTTTCATTAAGAATTCCTCGTAATGTCACTTTTTTGTTATAAATTTGTCAGTATCTAGCACAGCATAGCAATTATGATACCAACTTATTAAATCTTTCTAAGTTTATGATTTACATAACTTTAAGCTTTTCAGCATGGTGCTTTAAACACCCAATAAATTATAACCTAAGTTATAAACTTTAAAACTAAAGTGAATTTAAACGACATAAAACTAAAGAAATAAAGCCACCGATAGAAAATATAACCCATTGCATAGTTATAACTTTTGTTATGGGGTTTGCCTTTAGAGTAAAAACAACCCACTGCAAGACGACTTCTCTTTCCTAGAAAGAGTCGATAAGATGGCTTTTTTAGCCTAGATTCTCCATTTAAAATGAAACCTTTTTTTTCCACTTTATTGTTTTTTTGCCTGTTTATTCAGCCTGGCTGGACCGCTGATCGCCAAGAAAGCACAGGACAAAAGCGCGTCGTTAATATTGCAGCCGATTATAACTACCCACCTTATGAGTTTTCTGATAACGAAGGAAATCCAGCGGGCTATCATGTTGAATTAAGCTACGCTATTGCTGAGGTGATGGGCTTTGACGTGAATATCACCATGACAGATTGGGAAAGTGCCTATGCGGGGTTACTCGCGGGAGAATACGACATTCTTCAGGGCATTGCCTATTCTGAAGAACGCTCGAAACATATTATTTATTCTTCTCCACATTCCATTGTGAATCAGTCCCTGTTTGCCAGAAAAGATGGTCCGAAAATCAACGATATAAACGAGGTAAATAACCACAGCATTATTGTGCAAAGAGCCAGTATTATGCATGAATACCTCCAGCAATTTGTGCCCAGAGCCATTATTGTTCCTGTGTCTACACATTCTGATGCGCTGCGACTGCTCGCCTCAGGAAAGCATGACTTTGCTCTGACCGCTAACTTACCCAGTCTGTATCTCAGCAAAGAACTTGGACTGAGTAACATAGAACCCATTGCTGCGCCTGTTGCCGCTCAACGACTGGGTTATGGTGCTCTCACTCACAATGAAGACCTTGTCGCACTTTTTAGTGAAGGGTTGGCTATTTTAAAAAATACCGGCCGCCAACAAGAAATCTATGATAAGTGGCTTGGTACCATAGAAGATTCAAAAGCACCGTGGAAAAAACTGGGGCTGTATGCGCTTTATACCATTCTCGTTCTACTTCTTATTTTAGGCATCATCATGGTGTGGAATACCTTGCTACGTAAGGAGGTTGAAAAACGCTCACGCCAACTTAAAGCCCACCAGGAACAGCTCATTCAAGCCGATAAAATGGCATCCCTAGGCGTCCTCGTCTCTGGTGTTGCCCATGAAATCAACAACCCTACCGGATTGCTGATGCTGAACTTACCCATTTTACACTCCGCATGGGAGGACGCTCTGCCCATACTCGAACGAGAAGCCGCCAACAATCCAAACTTCCAACTCGCGGGTTTACCATATCAACGTATCAGAGACGAGATACCTTTTCTACTCGATGAAATGCAGCACAGCACAGATCGAATCCGCAACATTGTTAATGATTTGAAAGATTTTGCTCGTGAACAACCGGATGAAAAACATCAAACAGTCGACCTCAATAATACAGTGACCATGGCGGTACGACTGGTTGATAAGTCCATTCGTGATGCCACCGACCATTTCCGCCTGACGCTAGACCCGAACAAACCGTGCATTCTAGGGAACCCTCAACGAATCGAACAAGTCATCATTAACTTGATACTTAATGCCTGCGATGCATTAGAAAACAAAAACTGCGCGTTGGCAGTGTCAACCTTTACCAGCCTTGATAAAGAAAACGCCATCGTGGCTGTGGAAGATCAAGGCTGTGGTATACACGCTGAAAACCTACCTCGATTAACGGATCCGTTCTACACGACCAAACGCGAAATAGGTGGCACAGGTCTTGGATTATCCGTGTCTGCAACCATTATAAAGGCACACAAAGGCCGCCTCTGTTTCGACTCAACACCGGGGCAAGGCACCACCGCCACCATTACTTTTCCATTGCATCAATAAACGTCATTCGCCGCGTTTTACACAAAGGTAAGGACAACACATTGCAACAAACACTGTATCCACAATTTAAAATTTTACTCGTAGACGATGAACCTTCTTTTGTTCGCAGTATGTCATTGACCTTAGAACGTTATGGGATAAATAACCTCACAAGCTGTACAGACCCGACGCAAGTACAACAGAAGATGGCGCACGAAAACATCGCCTTGGTGCTGCTGGATTTGACTATGCCTGTCTTGTCTGGACAAGCATTACTCGGCTGGCTAAAAGAAGAATACCCTCATGTTAGCGTCATTATCTTCAGCGGCATAAACCAAGTAGATGCGGCCGTTGATTGCGTTAAGCGCGGGGCATTTGACTATATTGTTAAAACCACAGACCAAGAACACATTCTCGAGTCTATTAAGCGAGCTATCCATACTCAAGAGCTCAGTTTAGAAAACCAAGCCCTCAGAGCAAAGCTGCTTTCACAAGACTTAAATAAAGCCGACCGCTTTTCTGGTTTCATCACCGCCGACCCTAAAATGATGTCAACGTTTCGCTATTTGGAGTCTATCTCTACCAGCAACCAAGCGGTACTCATCACGGGAGAAAGCGGAGTAGGCAAAGAACTCATTGCCAGTGCCATACACGAACTCAGCGAACGCAAAGGCCCCTTAGTGACGGTCAACGTCGCTGGACTTGACGACAATATCTTTTCAGACACCCTCTTCGGTCATGCTAAAGGCGCCTTCACGGGTGCTGATAAAATCCGCCTAGGCCTTGTCGAAAGCGCCGCTGGTGGCACCTTATTCCTCGACGAGATTGGTGATTTAAGTGCCAATTCACAAGTTAAATTACTGCGACTACTACAGGAAGGTGAATACTACCCCATTGGTAGTGACCAACCTAAACGCATCCATGCCAGAGTGATCGTCGCCACACACCATGACCTGATGAGTCAACAGCAACAAGGCACATTCCGCAAAGACCTCTATTACCGCCTATGCACACATATGGTAAACATACCGCCATTACGTGAACGTCTAAACGACTTACCACTGCTAATAGATCACTTCGTACACCAAGCCTGTAACGAACTCAGCAAACCACCTTTACAAGTCCCTCAAAGGCTTGCCACACAACTGCAATCTCATCACTTTCCTGGTAACGTCAGAGAGCTAAGAGCGCTGCTTTACGATGCCGTAAGTCAAAGTCAGCACAACGAATTAAGTTTGCAGCCCTTTACCCTCTTAATCAATAATCAAGAAGATAGAGCCTTTACCTCTAGCGTACACTTTGATGAAAACGCCCCACTCCCTACCTTGTCACAACTCAACGCAATCCTCGTGGAAACTGCCATGCTCCGAGCAAATAACAACCAATCACTCGCCGCTCGCATGCTAGGTATTTCTCAACCCGCACTTAGTAAGCGCCTTAAAAATATGAAGACACAAAATGACTGATTTTATGCTACAACGGAAGCTTGCCCTTGGTTATCGATGCGCACAGATGTCCTGAGATCTCTAATCCAGCGCATTCTGATCTTGAGCAGAGACTCTCCCCTTGGTCGTCGATTCGCGCTGACGCGT
>CAZBUC010000030.1:13204-13996 GCA_964494965.1 uncultured Maribrevibacterium sp. | reverse complement strand
CTTATTCGTGAATCTTTATTTGATCCGTCATCCTAAGCCTGACGTAAAGAAGGGCCTGTGTTATGGCGATATGGACGTGCCATTACTTGAAGGTTGGGAAGCGGGGGCTCTGGCATTAAAGAATGCCTTGTCTCTGGATTTTACGGACCCCAGCAATGTGGTTTATCACAGTCCTTTGAGTCGAGCATCGCAGTTGGCTATGTTCCTCAGTGATGGTCATGGCCACTCGATTGAGGCGCTCAAAGAGCTGGATTTTGGTCATTGGGAGGGCTTGTGTTGGCAAGATATCCCACGCCAAGAAATCGATCTTTGGGCAGAAAATATCGTACATGCCGCGCCCTATGGCGGTGAATCCCTGCAAGTAGTGGCCGATCGTGTCTGGGAGTGGTGGTTGTCGGTGCGCGACCTACCCATGGAGAACTGTGTGGTGGTGGCCCATTCCGGAGTGATTAAAGTCTTTGTGAGTTTGCTGTGTCAATGGCCGCTGGCGCAATGCCATCGGATTGATGCAGGGTTTAGCAGTGTGACCGAATTATCGGTGCAAGGCGATTTTGTGGTGTTGAAGCGCTTAGGCGCTGGTGATTGGGTTTCTGCTTAGACTTTTTGAGAAAAAATACATCATGTTGCTATATCTATTGGGTATGTTTGGGATCGCAGCTTTTGCGGTCACAGGGGTTATTTCGTCTGGTAAAAAAGACATGGACATCATTAGCGTGGTTTTTTTAGGTATGGTGACGTCATTGGGCGGCGGCACCATCCGATCCCGCGGACTCGCGAGCGCCGGCCGTCTCG
>CAZBUC010000030.1:11574-13194 GCA_964494965.1 uncultured Maribrevibacterium sp. | reverse complement strand
GGGCGGCGGCACCATTCGAGATACTATGCTGTCGGTTGAAACCGTGTACTGGGTCAAGGATACATCCTATTTTTGGGTGGCGTTTTTGTCTTCTGTGCTGGCTTTTTTCACGGTTCGTTATATCGACGATAAGAAAAAAGTCTTCGATTACGCCGATTCCTTTGGATTGGCGTTGTTTACCGTTGTAGCGACCGAGAAGGTTTTGAACTTAGGGTTTGCTCCGACAATCGCCATCACCATGGGGATTATCACGGGAGTAGCTGGCGGCATTATTCGGGATGTGCTGAGTCATCGCCCACCCTTAGTACTTGGTCGAGAGTTTTATGCGACGCCTGCGCTGTTAGGCGCTGTATTATTGGTATTGCTTGAAAAGAACATCCCTTTCCATGAGTTTAACTCGATTTACGCCGTCGCTTTGGTCTTTATACTAAGGGTGTTTGCTATTCACAGAGACCTGTATTACCCAAGCTGGTTGCTTTACAAAAAGAGATAAAATATGACGAATTTGTCTACAGAACAACAAGCTCAACAAGCTCAACAAGAACAACAAGCCGAGAAAAACGAAGCGCGCTTGTTGAAAAAGAAAGCGGTGGTGGATCAGCGTATCGCGGCGGCAACGCAGGAGCGCGGCGTGACCATCTTGTTGACAGGAAACGGTAAAGGCAAAAGTTCAAGTGCGTTTGGCACCATGGCTCGCGCCTTGGGGCATGGTAAAAAAAGTGCGGTGATTCAATTTATAAAGGGTCGTAAGGCAACGGGGGAGCAGCTGTTTTTTGGGACTCACCCTTTGGTGGATTTCCATGTAATGGGGCACGGTTTTACTTGGGAAACACGAGATCCAGAGTTGGAAAAAAAAGCCGCAGAGCAAGCTTGGGACTTAGCCACTCGTATTTTGTCAGACCCCAGTGTGCATTTTGTGTTGTTAGATGAAATTACCTATATGTACAAATATGGCTACCTTGATGAAAACGACCTGATTGCCGCGTTAGCCGCTCGCCCATCTCATCAGAATGTGATGATGACGGGACGCACCGCGCCCAGAGTGTTATTAGATACGGTAGATACCCACAGCAAAATTGCTGACGAACGTCATGCTTTTGCCCATGGTGTGAAAGCGCAAGCCGGTATTGAGTGGTAACGGTGTGAAGAAAGTGTCCACAAAAGTAGACACTTTATAGAAATTCGCTAAAACGACTTAGTCCTTTTACCTTGGTCTGAGTCGTGTTTTTCCATAGAATGCGCGCTCTTTGCTATGACAGCATTCTATTTCCACTTCATTTATCAAACTAGAGAAAATTCATGTCGACCGCCGAACGCCCTATGGTAAAAAAACACACTCGTTTGGAAGATATTCAGGCCATTATTCTGGGTACTCTCATTATTGCTCTGGGAGTGAATTTATACACTCATACAGGTCTGCTAACCGGCGGGTCTGCAGGGTTAGCGTTTCTTATGCAATATTCTACCGCGCTGACCTTTGGTCAGGCTTTTTTCTTAATAAACTTGCCATTTTATGCCTTGGCCATCATTCACTTCGGTTGGGAATTCACCATCAAAACCTTTGTGTCGGTTTTCTGCTTGTCCGTTTTTGCGGATGTGACACCTATGTTAATTACCTTC
>CAZBUC010000030.1:0-11564 GCA_964494965.1 uncultured Maribrevibacterium sp. | reverse complement strand
TTTTGATGGGCGTTGGTTTTCTCATGTTGTTTCGTCATAACGCCAGCCTGGGTGGACTCAATATATTGGCGCGTTATCTAGCGGAAAAATATACGATTTCCATGGGGAAATTTCAGATGGCCGTTGATTGCTGTATCGTCTTGTTGTCTGTGTTCATTGTGGACTTCATGCTGATTTTAATCTCTGTTATTGGCGCAGTTGCATTGAACATGATTATTGCGGTGAACCACAAACCAGGTCGCTACATGGGTAACGTATAGTCATACAAGAGGGTCGTGGCGAGAGGTTTTTGTCTTTACTGAAGTTAAGCCATGCTAGTCATTCCTTAGTAATCGCCCCTAAGGTATTATTAACGTCAATTAAAAGACTGAGGAAGACAGTTTGGCGTTACTTAAAGTAGATAACCTTACTTAGACGATCTTATCGAGTTGTTGTGTGATGCGGTGGATTCTGGTGCTCCGATTGGCTTTTTACCGCCAATGAGCGAGTCAGAGGCCAAAGCATACTGGTTGGCCATTAATGCGGACTTGCAAGACAATGTGCGCCAAGTTTTGTTGGTACGCGAAGACGACAAAGTGGTCGGCAGTGTGCAAATTGCCATGTCACCAAAAGCCAATGCCTTGCATCGTTGTGATGTGGAAAAACTCATGGTTCATACACAGGCCAGAGAGCACGGTTTAGGCAGTATGTTAATGCAAGGTGTTGAGCGTGTTGCTGCGTCTATGCAAAGGCAGCTGCTGATGTTAGAAGTACGCAGCGATGATATTGCCCATGATATGTACGTCAACATGGGTTATATCCCTTTTGGCGAAGTGCCAGGCTACACACGCAGTGCAAATGGTATGTTGCACAACGCGACCTTTTTTTACAAAGAAATTGAAACGACCCACGAAGTATTTAGTTAACCTTAAAGCCATAGGCGATTCCATTGAGACTTGATTTTTATTTATCCCACGTGACCAGTTTGGCACGAAAAGCGTCTAAAATTGCGGCCTCAAAAGGCCGTGTTACCGTCAATGGTGTGGTGGTGAAAAAAGCCAATTACACGGTTCAAGAGGGTGACCAAATTTGCTTAGACGAGACTCTCCTAGAGTGGCCATCAGAAGGCTATTATGTACTGCATAAACCAGCGGGTTATGTGTGCGCGACGGAAGATCCAGACCATCCGACCGTGATTGATTTGTTGCCCTCTCATTTAGGTCAAGACCTCAAAATAGTCGGGCGTTTGGACAAGGATACAACGGGCTTGTTGCTGTTAACCACTGACGGACAATGGTTGCATCGCATTACCTCTCCTCGTAATGCGTGCAACAAGCGCTACCGTATTATGTTGGCCGATCCTATAACCGACGACGCCTTAAAACAGCTAGAAGAGGGCGTCATGTTACATGGTGAATCACAACCGACATTACCTGCCGTGGCGGAACGTATCAGTGAGTGCGAAATCTATCTGACGATTCAAGAAGGCAAATACCACCAAGTAAAACGCATGATGGCCGCGGTTGGTAATAAAGTAGAGGAATTACACCGTGATCAAATTGGCCCGCTTTGTCTTGATGAAGAAATAGAACCCGGTCAATTTCGCGCGTTAACCGACGACGAAGTCGCTTATTTTTAAGACGAGAATACAGCATGAAAGCATTATCGATGGATGAAAGAGTTCAACTATTAGTGGCCCCTGATAGCGAGCGGTTGGCGTATTTTATTGAACAAGCTAAGACCAATGAACGGGTTTGGAGTTTGAGCAATGAAGAAGGTTTTGTCATGGTGGAAACCGACGAAGGGGATTGTGTCATGGTTTGGCCTGATGCGGAGTTTGCCAGTCAATGGGCGGTAGAAGACTGGGATGACTGTGAGCCTGTGTCTGTGTCACTAGAACAGTTCAAAACCCAGTGGTTACCAAGCCTTGCGTTAGACAATATTACTGTCGCTGTTTTTCCTAATATCGAAGACGAAGGCAAGCTATCTACCGCAGAAGAGTTAATTGCGCTGTTGGCTTAATGGAATAGAAATAACGATTTTGCAAAAAACACCAATAAGGACTTAGCACCCCATGAGTAAACGTCAAAACAACCGTGAAGAGGTCTTCGTTAAAATACTGGATGCAGCGGAAATTGAGTTTGGTTTAAAAGGTTACAACGGTGCCAGCTTGCAGCACATAGCCGAGCGCGCCGGATTACCCAAACCCAATATCATTTATTACTTTCAGTCGAAAGAAAATCTGTATAAACAGGTGCTTGATCAGACACTCATGGGTTGGAATGACTTGTTTGATAAAGCGACTTTGGACGACGACCCTGCGCATGTGTTGGACAGTTTTATTCGCGTTAAGCTAAAACAGAGTTTTGAAAAAGGTAGGACGTCCCGTCTGTTTGCCATGGAAGTGATTGGTGGGGCATTGCACATTGGTGACTACCTGAAAGAAGAGCTGAGACCTTGGTTTATGTCTCGTGTGGCTTTACTACAAGGTTGGATGGACGCGGGTAAAATGCGTCAATGCGATCCAGCCAGTGTCATTTTTATGATTTGGGCGACCACGCAACATTATGCCGATTTTGAAGCACAAGTCTTGGCACTCAATGGCATAGATACCTTGAGTGACGCTGACTTAAAGCGCGTTGGCGATACGGTCAGCGCCATTATTTTAGCCGGTTGTGGTTTAACGCTTAGCGACGCTCAATAAACGCCTTTATTGAGCGTCTTCTCTTAACTGATGAATATGTTGTACCAAAGCTCTTAGTTTTGCGGGCTTTGCGGGTTTCGCCATGTAGGTGACCTGGTTTTCCTTACAAAGGGCAACTAACTCTGGATCACGCAATGCCGTGATCAAGACCGCAGGGATGGTTTTCCCTGCGCGTTCTCTGAGCGCTTTAATTAAAGACAAGCCGTCGTTGTTGTCATCAAGGTTGTAATCGACCAAAAGCAGCTCCGCTTCCCCTTCGGCCGCAATGGCCTGACTGTATCGATTAAAGGTACGACAGTCGCATTGCCAATGGGTGAGTAAGGTGTGCATGGCGGTAAGGTTATTCTTCTCATCGTCGATGCACCAGACGTAACAATGGGCCAGTTTATTCTGGAATGGCCTGTTAACGCTTGGGGCTTGAATATCGCTCACTTGGTTGCCCTGCGCTAAAGGAATACCAATGCTAAAACAGCTGCCTTTTCCTGGCACTGAATGGATCTTTGTTGCCAGTCCCAGTTGTTTTTGCATCCGTCGAACCAGCCCTAAACCCAGCCCCATGCCGGGCTCTTGCGTATTTTCCCAGCGATAAAAATCGTCAAAAATTTTCTTCTGCTCAGTGAGAGGGATGCCGACTCCCGTATCCCATACTTGTAAATACACAGTACCAAGGCGTGGCCTGACACTTAACAGTACGCGACCTTCTTGCGTGTATTTCACCGCATTAGAAACAAAGTTTTGAATAATACGGCGCAAATAAATGGGGTCTGTGTGCACTCTAAATGGACGCAGGTGAGTAGTTAAGCGGATCTGTTTGCTTTCTGCGATGACGCCGAACTCAGCCACAATCGGTGCCAGAATGTCTTGCAGGTTACAGTCAACCAGCTTGGGCTGAATCGCGCCTTGGTCTAAACGAGCAATCTCAAGCAAGGTCGAGATAAGCGCCTCGGTAGACTCAAGGGAATCAGAGAGTTGTGCAATCACTTGATTGGTATTATCCGGTAGCTCGGTCGACTGCAGTATGCCCATGTACAGCTTAGCGGCGTTTAAGGGTTGCAATATGTCATGGCTGGCCAGCGCCAAGAATTCGGTTTTTGACGCGTTGGCCTGCTCCGCTTCTGCTTTCGCGCTGATCAGGGCTTTTTCGGCTTGATTACGGCGTTCAATTTCCTGCATAAGTTCATTGTTAACGCCCTGTACTTCTTCGGTGCGTGCTTCGACGCGTTTTTCTAAATCTATATTGGCTTCTTTTAAGGCCTGTTGACTCTCAATGTGCTCAGTGACATCGGTAAAACTGGTGACAAATCCCCCGTCGGGCAAGGGGTTGCCGACCATCTCAATGACGCGCCCACTGGCTCGGCGGCGTAAAAAGCGGTGAGTTGTGCCTTTTCTTAGATGCTCTAAACGTTTATTGACCAGCTCTTCAATGTCGCCCACACCGCATTCGCCTCGCTCTGCATTAAAGCGGATCAGCTTTTCAACTGGTAAGCCAACTTCGAGCATGCCCTCGGGATAAGGGTATAGAGATAGGTAGGTTTTATTCCACGCCACAATTCTGAGTTCTTTGTCCACCACACTGATACCTTGGTCTAGGTTATCCATGGAGACAAACAGTAAATTTTGGCTAAACTGGATGGCTTGAGTGGTTTCATCCAGATAAGTCACCATTTCTTCCACTTTGATTTTTTTATCAATCAAGATGGAGTTGATAATGGTGCGAGCAGACGAGCCGCCCAGTACACCGCCCAAGATACGCTCGCAATAGTCGACAAAAAGACGGTTAGGGGACGCATTAGCCGAGATGGTTTGACTGTAATCTTGTTCAAAGCTGAGTAATACTTGCTGAGATTTTTGTTTGCCCAAGAAGGTTTCCAAAAGCACGCAGAAGTCGCCATTAGTGGCTTTACTTTTTGGTTTGAAAAAGCCTTTTTCTAGCTCCGTAGTTGGACTGACAAAAGCCGTCGCTTGAATTCGATCTATTAAACGCTCAGTGGCTAATAATGATCCAACAACATATCCCACAATGTTGGCTAATAAACTGATAAACGCCCCATAGCTGATGAGTTCAGAGCGTGATTGGGCGCTGTATAATGACCACTCCATGTTGCCGGTCAGTGCCAACATCATCATTAGCATCCAAGATAAAAACCCTAATGTTAAGCCGGCGTACACTCCATGGGCGTGCGCTCGCTTCCAGTAGAGACCACCAAACACCGCCGGCATCAGCTGCAAAACCAATGAAAAAGCCAAAAGGCCTGTGCCTGCGAGGGATTCATTGTTGGCCATTTTTTGATAGTACAAATAGGACAATACGAGAATACCCACCATAGCGAAGCGCCTTATGATTAAAATACGGCGTCGATAAAGTGGCAGAGCTTGTTTTTGCGCACTGGCGCGGGCCAGCATCAATGGCAGAATAACGTCATTGCTGATCATGATGCTTAAGGCAAAGGTCGCGATAATAATCATCGCCGTGGTGGCAGACATGCCGCCAAGAAAAATAAGAATTTGTAAGGGCAAGTTATCTGACACCAAGGCAAACTGAATCACGTAGGTGTCAGGGTTGACGTCGGCCGAAAACAAAGCTTGTCCGGCAATTGCAATAGGGGGAATAATGACCGCAAAAATCAACAGGTATAAGGGAAATAGCCATCGAGCTGTGTTGGATTGGCGATTGTTTTGGTGGTCGACAACCGTAACGTGGAATTGACGGGGCAAACAAACGACCGCTGCTGCAGACATAAAGGTTTGCATTAAAAAAGGGAAAGACAAAAACTGTTCAGATTCCCAAACAGAGAAATCGACATTTTTACTGAGTTCGTCGGGGCTTAGTCCTTGAGTCATCATAATAGCCACAATACCCACCGCCACAATGGCAATCAATTTGAATAAGGACTCGGCTCCGATGGCCAGCATCATGCCTGAGCGGTATTCAGTGACTTCCACTTTTCGGGTACCAAACAGCATGGCGAAGACGCCCATTAAAATCGTAGCAATAAAGACCACTAAGCTGGTGGATGATTCGTCTTGATTCACAAAAAGGGCAAAGTTTGAACCGATCGCTTTGAGCTGCAAGGCGATATAGGGGATCACAGCTAACATACTGATCAGTATCACGAGTGGTGCCGTCATTGGGCGCTTGCCATAGCGTGAAGAGATAAAATCGGCCACAGAAGTGATGTTTTGTTTATGGCTAACGGTGATCATTTTGCGTAACAACGGAAAGGCAAATAAGTATAAAAGAATCGGCCCCAACAGAATGGGCAGGTAGCTCCAACCAGAGCGAGATGCTTCGCCTATCGAGCCATAAAACGTCCACGCGGTACAATAAATGGCCAAAGATAAGCTGTAAGTAAAAGGGTGGCGAGTCAATTTTTTCGCCGTTGAGCCTTCTTTATCGCCCCAGATAGCGATCCAAAATAATCCTAGGACATAAAGAATCGCTAATAAAATCCAGAAAACCGTCATGTGTACACTACCTAATCCTAGACTGATGCGTCGCGTTTGTGTGCGTCCTTTTTAGCATCAACTAAATGTAACACAGACCTTTTCACAATCCTCTACGACTTAGGTAGGGCTGGGTGTCATCAAGGTTTATTTTGTCTCCATATAGTGGAAAATTTGAACAAAAAACAACCTAGAGCAGATTTATTTTGCGTTAATCTGGAATTATCCCTTTAAAAATCGGCGAACGTACCAAACTTCTTGGGTAATACGGTAGTTATTGCGCTTATGGGACGTTATCATAAAGCCACAAATTTATTAGGAGAATACAATGCAAATTACAGAAAACACCGTTGTGAGCATGCACTACACCCTGACAGATGAACAAGGTCAGGAGCTGGATTCATCCATTGGTCAAGAGCCTTTAGTGTTTTTAAGCGGTGCTCAAAATATCATTGATGGCTTGGACAAAGCCCTTCAAGGTAAAGCAGCGGGTGATAAACTGACTGTGTCGGTTGCGCCTGAAGACGGTTACGGTGCCGTTCATGAAGAACTGATTCAAAAAGTGCCAGCAGAAAACTTCCAAGGCGTTGACGAAATCGCTGTGGGTATGCAGTTCATGGCGCAGACTCCTGGTGGTCAACAAGCGGTTACCGTTATTGGTGTTGAAGACGATGGTATCATGCTAGATGGTAACCACCCACTGGCGGGCAAAACGTTGAATTTTGATGTTGAGATTGTTGATGTTCGTGTTGCCCTAGCAGAAGAGCTAGAGCATGGTCACGTTCACGGCGCGGGTGGTCATCACCACTAAGGCATTGAAAGACCGAACGTCTAGAAAAAATGCACACTTAGAAGATGAACATATAGAAACGGCACTTGGAAACAAGTGCCGTTTTTTATTGCATGATATAAAGCAGAAAGTGGTTTAGCACATCCGTTTCATAAGGCAGTGCTTGATGCCGTCTTCAAGATAAGGGTCGGATACGACGGTGAAACCATGGGACTCGTAAACGTGCTTAAGGTGGAATTGTGCGCCGATTTGGATGTCTGTATCCGGCCAGAGGGCGAGTGTTTCTTGAATGGCCTTATTGATGAGAGTGTGGCCTATTTTTTCCTTTCTGTATTTCGGCGCGACTACCACGCGACCAATACTTGTGTGGTCTTCGTAGCTGACGTTCTTTGCTAATAAGCGTGCATAGGCCACCATGGTGTTGTCACGCACCGCAAACAAATGATGCGTATCTGGTAAGGTGTCTAATCCGTCCAGTTCTGGATAAGGGCAGTTTTGCTCTACCACAAAGACATCACAGCGCAGTTTTAGTAAGTCATAAAGTGTATGAGGTGACAGCACCTCAAAACGCTGACAGTGCCAAATCATGGTATCTCCCTACGGTGTCTAATAAGTTAAGCAAAACGTTTTTCGAGATAGCGAATAATATCAGAGGACTCATACAGCCATTCCACCTTGCCGTTTTCTTCAATACGCAAACAAGGCACTTTAATTTTACCGCCGCCTTGCAGCAAGTCTTCACGATGAGATGAGCCTTCGGATGCACTGCGTTTTTCGATAGGCAGGTTCAGCTTGTACATGGCTCTGCGGGTTTTGATACAAAAAGGGCAGGCGAAAAATTGGTATAGGGAAAAGTTTTTTGCGTCCTGATTAACTTGCTCTTGCTTTTCCGGTGTCCGTTTTAACTTGCTGCCACGGGTGAGCACATCGATTGTGGCAATCAGGAGGCCTAAAAGGTTACGGATCAGTTTGATAAAATATTTCATAGCAAAGATAGACTCAATGATTAAAGGGTGAGGCGTTCGAGAGAACAGTACGAATAGCCATATTCTAACGTTATTCGGGTCAGTATTTAAGTGAATTCACCCTATCGTGTAGGTTAGTAAGCAGGAAGTGGGCTGCCGTGCTCTTTTGCCGTGTCTAAGCGAATGTAAGATTTGGTGCTGATGACGTCAGCATGTGCATACAGCTGTTTTACCACCAGATCAGTGAATTGAGACATGTCTTTGGCGCAGATTTCGACAATGAGGTCGACATCGCCCGTGACGCCATGCACGTTTATAGCGGCACTGTGTTGTGTCAAAAAGGCCATCACTCTGTCACGGGCTTGGGCCGTTTCTTTGCTGACGGTCACTAATGTCCACGCCACAATGCTGTAGCCTAACTTTTGATAGTCGACCTTTGCCTGATAACCTCGAATAACACCGATATCTTCTAGCTGGCGCAGTCGCCTTAAACATTGTGATTGCGATAAATTAATGGTTTCTGCAAGCAGGGTGTTACTCATGCGGCCATCTTGCTCTAAAGCTTGTATTATTTTGTAATCGATGCGATCTAAGGCGATTTCTTTCATATTGCGCTCTAATTAAACAAATATCTTGCATAACGGTAGCGATTCTACGTTTAAATAGCAAACAACTTGCATGAGTTATTCTCTATACTTCCGGTTAGTTCGCTTGCGTTTGACAAGCGTTACCATGCATTTCTGAAGGAGATTAAGGTTATGGCAGCTAAGCTAGATTTGGCGTTTGTTCGTTCTCATTTTCCGGCTTTTAAAGAGCCGTCTTTATCTGGGCAGGCTTTTTTTGATAATGCGGGCGGGTCTTACGCTTGCCAAGCGGTCATTGACCACCTTGATCAATATTATCGAGAGACCAAACTGCAACCTTATCACCTTCATCCTGCGTCACAAAAAGCGGGCGCGCAAATGGACTTATCTCATGAAAGATTGGCCTCCTATTTAAATGTCGACGCCAGCGAAGTGCATTTAGGACCTTCTTCTTCTCAAAATACCTATGTCTTGGCGCAGGCGTTTGGCAAAGTGCTGGTGGAAGGTGATGAAATTATTGTGACCAATCAAGATCACGAAGCCAACATTGGTGTTTGGCGAGCGTTAGAAAAGAAAGGTCTTGTGATCAAGGAGTGGCAAGTGGACCCAGCCACAGGGTCATTGAATATTGCAGACCTCAAAGGCTTGTTTTCAAAACGTACGGCACTCTTGGTGTTTACGCACTGCTCAAACGTCGTGGCTGAAATTAATCCCGTGGCTGAGATTTGTCAGTTGGCTCGCGCAGCGAACGTAGCGACGGTTGTGGATGGGGTTTCTTATGCAGGACATGGTTTACCCGATGTGGATGCGTTAGGCGCCGATATCTATTTACTTTCCCTTTATAAAGCCTATGGCCCGCATTTAGGTGTGATGGTTATTCGCCATGCCATGGCGGAAACACTCGGCAATCAAAGCCACTATTTCAATAACGCTTATCGCCATAAATGGTTTGTGCCAGCCGGCCCTGATCACGCTCAGGTCGCTGCGAGTCGTGGTGTGCTAGATTATCTGGATGCGCTTCATGATCATCATTTCGCCCCAACGACGTCAGCACAGGAAAAATCGCAGCGCGTCCGTGGGTTGATGCTGGATGCCGAGCAGGCGCTGCTAAGCCGACTGATTGATTTTGTGGATCAGCACCCCAAACTGCGTTTAATTGGTCCAAACGATGCGACAAAGCGCGCCGCAACCGTTTCAATTATTCCACAAGGGCAGACACCTCAAGAGCTGGCGAAAAAATTAGTCGAACAGGGGATCATTTGTGGTGCGGGGCATTTTTACGCAGTGCGACTGTTAGAAGCCATGGGCATTGACCCGAATACAGGCGTACTGCGCCTTTCTTTTGTTCACTACACCCAAGCGGAAGAAATAGATCAGCTCATCGCTGCGTTGGAAAAAGCACTGGCATAATAAAGCAAAAAGGCAGATTAAAAATCTGCCTTTTTTAGTGTTTATACCTTGTTATGACACACCGCTTTCAAGAGCGGGTCATTGTCTTCAATTGGGTACCATTTATTGGGTTGAGGTTCTGGAGTGGGTGACGCGGTTGCGGATTGCGTGAAGTCGGTTCTTGCACCACGAGCACAGTCGACAATTTGTGGCACACGTTTGGCCATGTGGCGACGTTCAAAGAAGTATAGGTCGACTAATATCAGGTTTGGGTCAATCTTATTCTGAGCAGCATTACGTACGTCAGCCGCCATAAAACGCAGGGTTTGGGGAAAAACATAGCTCCATGGACGCCATGGGGCTTCTTCTTGTACCGTTTTGACTACCACAACTCCTTCTGGCAATAGGCTGGTTTGGTGATCGTACCAATCGTATTCCCCTTGTATTTGAAAACCCAACATAGCCATACCGGCAAAGGCAGGAACCAGCCATTTTGGCGCCATTTGCCGTGTGAGTTTTCTTATCAGTAACGCAATACCCGCGCCGCCAATACCAGCAAAAATGGTGGCAATAAGTTCCCAAAACATAAGCGTTCTCTTTTTTGATTTTTTATGGAGTCTTATTATAAGGAAATCGAGCCTCACAAAGAAGCAAGGCTCGATTATTAGGACGTGCTTTTGTTAAACCTTAGTGGTCAACAGCTCCGCCTGCACCTTGTGGGTAGCGAACGCTTTCAACCAGTTCTTGGATTTCTTTTGGTGGTGGCGCTGTCATATAAGAGACAGAGAAAGCCACGACAAAGTTAATCATCGCACCAACCGCACCGAAAGAAAGTGGGGAGATGCCAAACAACCAGTTATCAGGCGTATTGGCCAAGTTTGCTGTTCCAGGAATGAAGAACCAGCCTAGGAATATAAAGATATACACCAAGGTAGAAATCAGACCTGCCAACATACCGGCAATAGCGCCAGTGCTGTTCACACGCTTAGAGAAGATACCCATCATCAACACAGGGAAGATAGAGGCGGCAGCAATACCAAACGCGAGCGCCACTACTTGTGCCGCGAAGCCGGGTGGATTCATCCCCAGATAAGTCGCCAGTACGATAGCAACAAACATGGATATCCTTGCCACCTTGAGTTCGTCTTTGTCGCTTATGTTAGGGTTAATAGAGCCTTTTATTAAGTCATGACTGATAGCAGAGGAAATAGCTAATAATAACCCTGCTGCGGTCGATAGAGCAGCAGCAAGACCACCCGCTGCGATTAGACCAATGACCCAACCTGGAAGATTGGCAATTTCAGGGTTAGCCAATACTAAGATATCACCATTAACTGTTAACTCATTACCAGCCCAACCACGTGCAGCCGCTTCTTCTTGGAACGCTGGAACGTCATTGTAGAACTGTATACGACCATCGCCGTTTTTATCTTCAAACTTGATAAGACCTGTGGTTTCCCATGTTTGCACCCAGTCAGGACGATCAGCGTATGCAACAGGTTGTTCCGTTGGACCTGAAGGATAAATCGTGGTCAATAGATTCAAACGCGCCATTGAAGCAACAGCAGGTGCTGTTAGGTACAACAAAGCGATGAAGACCAAAGCCCAACCAGCAGACCAGCGTGCATCCGCTACTTTAGGCACAGTGAAGAAACGAATAATAACGTGAGGCAGACCCGCTGTACCTATCATCAATGATAGCGTGAACA
>CAZBUC010000029.1:0-14393 GCA_964494965.1 uncultured Maribrevibacterium sp. | reverse complement strand
AACAGTTGGTGAAAAATATGTATTTAAGTTCTGAACGAACTTACACGCGTAAGCTGACAGAAGTGGTCATGAGTATCTTGCTGGAGCACCACTATTCCAAAGAGGCGATTATCACCGCCTATATCAATGAAGTGTATTTGGCCCAATTGGGCAGTCGCGCTTTGCATGGATTTGCCGCCGCGAGTAAGCATTTTTTTGGTCGACCTTTGAGTGAGCTTAATCTTGATGAATTTGCTCTTTTAGTCGGCATGGTAAAAGGTCCATCATTATACAATCCTGAACGCTCCCCTAATCGAGCCAAGTCTCGAAGAGATACAGTATTGGCCATACTAAAAGACCAAGGGCGTTTGTCTAAAACAGACTTTGAACGCTTAGTTAAACAGCCTATTCGTCTTGCCAGTCAGCAAAAAGAACGTTCCTTGTATGGTGATTATTTAGATCTGGTAGCCATGCAGTTGTCACGAGATTTTGATGAAACAACGTTAGCAACGCAAAACTTGCGCATTTATACGGGCGTCGATATTCGCGCGCAGCGTGCAGCCAGTGTGGCTGTACAGCGTCAAGTAGGGATGCTGGAAAAACGCGACCCTTCTTTAAAAGGACTGCAAGGTGCCATGGTGGTTACCGACAGGCTGTCGGGCGAGGTTCGTGCAGTGGTGGGTTCCAGTGGTCCTTATTATACAGGGTTTAATCGCGCGCTAGGTGCTGTGAGGCCCATAGGATCGTTAGTGAAACCTCCCCTATACTTATCGGCATTAGCTACGGGGCGTTACACCTGGTGGTCCGAAATTGAAGACAAACGCTTACGCTTTAACGTAGGTGGACAAGTATGGCAGCCTGAGAACTATGATAAACAAACTCACGGAGTGGTGCATTTATATGAGGCGCTAGCGAAATCGTATAATTTGGCGACGGTTTCTCTGGCTCAGCAAATTGGGTTTGATCGAGTAGGAGATACTTTACGTCAGCTCGGCGTAAAACGTCCCTTTACTATGCACCCCTCGGTCTCATTAGGGGCGTTAGAGCTTTCGCCATTTGAAGTGTCGAGACTGTATCAGCCGATCGCATCACAAGGAAGCAGCAGTGAGCTTGGGGTGGTGTTATCTGTAATGGATCAAGATGATCGCCTGTTAAAGCGTTTTGATCAGAGACGAGATGTTCCATTTACCGATGCTTTACTCGCCGTTACCCTAGATGGTATGACCAAAACTCCTCAAATAGGCACAGCGCGTGGTGCGCAGGCCGCTCTTCCTAACTTACATTTCGCGGCCAAGACAGGCACCACTAACCAGCAAAAAGACAGTTGGTATGTTGGTATTACGGGGGACTACTCTTCGACCATATGGCTAGGCGCTGATAAGAACGTGCCTCTGAGTATTACTGGTAGTAGTGGTGCACAAACCGTGTGGATTGATTTTACTCGAAGCATTAATGCGCGTTCATTACCTCGCACGCTTCCGGACGGTGCTGCGCGCTTTAATGTGCTTAATGAAACCTTTGAAATCGCCGCAGATCGCTGCGAGAAAAAAACCGAATTGGCTTTTATTTTAGGAACGGAACCGAAGGAAAGCAGTGCGTGTTTTTGGGTTTTTTAACCACTTATTAAGTTAAAAGACAGATTGATCATTACTTTTTTATTCTATAGTCTCTTGTAATAACGTGTTTTCTCTAATGAAAACAGTGTCTTTTGTGTGTGTGGGTATGTTTTATTACGATGTGCATCGTCACCAAAGTATGACATGTATCAAGTGATTGTTGCGCGTAAACAGTACACTGATCGACTGTAAAAATCGTTTATTTAATCGTCTGTCTGTCTTCATTTTAATAAGGGATCGCTTATGGGACTGAACACATCCATGGTCTGTTTTTTAGGGCTAGTTAGTATGGTCAGTATCAGTAGCGTATCCGCCGATGAGATAACAGACTCATCGTGCAGCGCATTAACCGCCACAGGTAATTCAGAATACCCACCTTTTTTATGGCGAGATGCCACTCACGTTAGGGCGTTGCATGGCGTCAATCGGATAATCATTGATGAGTTGAGTCAACGCATTAATATTCCTATTGAGCTTATGCACGTCGGTCCTTGGTCTAGAGCACAAACAGAAGTTAGAAATGGTCGAGTTGATCTAATGGCTGGGGCTTTTTTTACCAATGAGCGAGCCGATTACATGGATTATTTCAATCCTGTGATGCTGCATACTTCAAGTGTGGTGTGGCAACATAAAGCGAAGCCTTTTCGATTTGAACGCAAAGAAGATTTGGAACCGAAATGGGGCGTCACCGTTATTAACAACAGCTTTGGTCAGGAATTTGATCAGTATGCACAAAATAACCTGAATATTTTAGCGGTCGCTAGTGTATCTCAGGCCTTACATATGTTGGCTAATAATCGGGTGGATTATGTACTATATGAGAAAGACCCAGCGTTGGCTTATGCGAATAAATTAGAGTTAACGGATGTGATAGCACCTGTCCAACCGTATGTCAGTAGAGAGGGTTTGTATTTAACTTTGTCAAAGCGATCACCTTGCAACAATGCTGAAATCAAACGAAAAATTGCAGCAAGCTTGCAGGCCATGAAACAAGAAGGTTTTATGACGCAAGCATTAAGTAAGGGGATTCAAGAGTGGGAAAGTTTAGGTTATCTTGATTTGACATTACCTTAAACCGCCGCCGTGTTTTGGTTGTGTGATGGCGGCGGTTTAAGGTCACTAAAACGACGAAATGTCTAAAGCCTTAGCGGCTAGGTAGAGACTGATAGAGATCAATCCACTGATCGGTTACCGCTTCCCAGCTATAGTCATATTGCATTGCGTTGGTTTGTTTTATTTGCCAGCTTTGTGTGTCATAAAAGCATGCCATACAACGTAAGAGAGCGGCCGATAACTCGTCTAAATTGGCATCTTGAAATACAAATCCATTAGGGCGATCGCCGCCTTCAAATACCGTATCGGCCAAACCGCCCGTCTGTCTAACTACGGGTAAAGTGCCATATTTTAATGCGTAGAGTTGAGTTAATCCGCAGGGCTCAAATCGAGAAGGAATAATGAGCGCATCAATGCCTGCCTGAATGCGGTGCGAATAATCTTCAAAGTACCCAATACGCACAGAGACTTGTGTTGGATAGCGCGCTTGAAGGGCCAGGTAACCCGCTTCTAGATGCTTATCGCCAGAACCTAACACTATGAGTCGAGCGCCTTTTTCGATTAGCTCTGGCATTGCCTCCAATACCAAATCAAGCCCCTTTTGCTCGGTTAAACGACTGATGACACCAAAGACAGGCTGATGAATGTCCTCTGACAAAGCATTTTCTTTTAGCAAGGCCAACTTGTTATGTTTTTTTTGATGCAATGTATCAAGGCCGTAATTAAGTGGAATAAGCGCGTCTTTTTCTGGAGACCACTGGTCATAATCTACGCCGTTTAAAATTCCGACGAGCTTGTGCTGATGGGCCCTGAGTGTGCCATCAAGTCCGTCACCATATTCAGATGTGAGGATTTCTTTGGCGTAGGTGGGGCTGACGGTAGTAATGGCATCAGCGTAGACAAGTCCAGCTTTAAGCCCAGAAAAACGACCATAAAACTCCATGCCATGAAGACTGAGTAGTTCGGGAGAAAGTTGCATGTCAGCAAATTGATCCATGTCAAAGCTACCGTTATAACGCAAATTATGTACCGTAGTGACAACGGGGATGTGCTTTACTTTCCAACTTTCAAGGTAAGCGGCGGCAAACCCTGTCTGCCAATCATTGAGATGAAGAATATCGGCTTGCCAATTTATTAAGTGGCCATGCAGTGCAAGCCTTGCTGTCGCCCAAGATAACGCAGCAAAGCGTACATGATTGTCCTGAAAGTCAATGCCATCTTGATCAAGGTAAGGGCCGCCATTGCGCTCGTATAGCGCCTGACATTGCAATAACCAAACAGGCGTGCCATTTTCGGGAATATGCGTTTCTAACAATAATAAATCACCGACCCCAAATGGGTTTCCTAGGTTGATAGTCTGCTTAATTGGCGCTACCTTCTCTAGTATGCCTTGGTAAGCTGGCATGATGAGTTTGATCTCGTGACCTTTGTTGCGCAGGGCCACTGGTAGGGCGCCAGACACATCGGCCAATCCACCGGTTTTTATAAGGGGATAAATTTCTGAGGCAGCAAAAAGTATTTTCATTATTAAGCAACTTATTGATTTGGAATTGTGTTAAGAGTATACCTAAACGGGACTTCTAGTAGAGTGTGTTGATAAAAATTTTAAGGGCTTCACATGGATTTAAACACAGCACGTATGAAAACATTGTCCATCATTTTGGCTGGTGGACGTGGCTCACGGCTAAAACAGTTAACTGATAATCGCTCCAAGCCTGCCGTTCCGATTGCAGGTAAATATAAAATCATCGACTTTCCGTTATCCAATTGTATTAACTCCAGCATGCGCCGTATTGCTGTTTTAACGCAATACCGATCACACACATTGAATCAACATATTCAACGGGGCTGGAACTTTCTTCGTTCTGACTTTAATGAATTTATTGAGCTTTGGCCTGCTCAACAGCAAACCGGTGGCGATTGGTATCGTGGAACGGCCGATGCTGTTTATCAAAATTTAAGCATGATCAACGGTTTGGAAAGTGAATACATTCTAATCTTGGCGGGAGACCATGTTTACAAGCAAGATTACAGCATCATGTTGCAAGAACATATCGAAAGTGGAGCGGATGTTACGGTTGCTTGTATTGAAGTGCCTTTGCACGAAGCCGATCAGTTTGGTGTGATGCACATTGACAATGAAGACAATATCATTGCCTTTGAAGAAAAACCCTCAAACCCACCTACCATGCCAGGCAAACCCGATGTGTCTTTAGCCAGCATGGGGATCTACATCTTCAACACCAAATTCTTATCTGAGAATTTAAACTTAGATGCACATGATGATGATTCAAGCCATGACTTTGGTAAAGATTTAATACCCTTGTTTATTGGTCGCTGTAAAATTAAAGCGCATCATTTCTCTAAGAGTGTGGTGGCCAACTCGAATTATCCAGATAAACCTTACTGGCGTGATGTGGGTACGTTAACCGCCTATTGGGAAGCCAATATGGATTTGACGCGCCTTGTGCCAGAGTTGGATTTATATGATGAAGAATGGCCAATACGCACAGCGCAATATCAGCGTCCCGCGGCAAAATTCAATTATAATTATGAAGAACGCATCGGTACGGCATTAAATTCTGTTGTGTCTGCTGGCTGTATTGTGTCTGGTTCAACGGTCGAACAATCTATTTTATTTAATAATGTGAGGGTGAATTCTTATTCTCAGGTGAACAAATCGGTTATCTTGCCTCGATGCGATATTGGTCGTCATTGTCGCCTTAATAAGGTGGTAGTAGACTCTGATTGTCATATTCCAGAAGGCACTGTGATTGGTGAAGATCCGGTGGCGGATGCTGCACGATTTTATCGAAATTCTGACGGTATCACCTTAGTGACACAAGGTATGATAGAAGCTTTATCAGAGTGATGTTCATGGTTTGAGTGTGAGCGACATGACTTGCCTCCTTGTTATCTTTAAAGCCGCTTTTTAAAAAGCGGCTTTTTATTGATAGTGTTGATGTTATCCCCGTAACCTGTGGATAACCCTATTGGTGACTGTATAATAACTTTCGCAAAGCCAGTCTTTATGCCGCTTTAGCCGTGGGTGTTCATTTCTTCTTCAGTCTTTGGCAAGGTAAGCGCGTTTTAGCAAATACGGTTTTATTTTTTTCTTTATTAACGAGGAGACTTTATGTTCACAGGTATCATTCAAGGAACGGCAACAGTCAAAATGACGCAATCGCTTGGTCGCAATAAGCGTTTGCAAGTGGTTTTCCCTGCGGGTGTGATGCTGGGACAGCAGTTGGGGGCCAGTGTGGCTATAAACGGTGTTTGTTTAACCGTTGCTGAAATTGGCCATGATGTTTTAACGTTTGATGTGATTGATATGACTTTGGCTTTAACTAACATTGGTCTTTTGCAGATTGGTGATGACGTTAACTTCGAACGTGCGGCTAAAATGGGCGATGAAATTGGTGGTCATATTATGTCAGGTCACATTATGACGTCGGTGGCTGTATCAAGAATCGAGAAAATGGAAGAAAGTGTCCATATCCGCTTTACTTTGGATCGCCAAGAGCAAGTTGATGCTAGGCGCTATTTGTTTGATAAAGGCTATGTGGGATTGAATGGCGCGAGTTTAACCATCAGCGCGATTGGCAATGATTGGATTGAAGTATCACTTATCCCTGAGACGCTAAGATTAACCACCTTTGGTCAGTTGTCAGTATCTGACAGAGTTAATCTGGAAATTGATTCGCACACACAAGCCACGGTTGACACAGTAGAGCGTATTTTGAAGCAAAGAGGCATAGTGTTGCCATAAGCAGATATCTCACCCCTATTTTCAGCAGTTGCCTGTCTAATGGTTTGAAATAAATGGAGTATGGGCGCGATTTTCGGTAGAATGCTCGCCAATTTCTATCCTGAAAATGTGTTGATAAGTGCGGCCACTAGCACCTTCTATAGGTGTTTTTAGTCAAAAGAGGGTTTGATTAGCACAGCATTGTGACTAAATGACTTTGTTATCAATAGGTATTCATTCAAATATCGCTTTTAAAGTGTGAGTAAATAGTGTCTTCCAATAATCTTAAGCACATACGCAATTTTAGTATTATCGCCCACATTGACCACGGTAAATCGACGCTAGCGGACCGTTTCATCCAAACTTGTGAAGGCTTGAGTGAGCGTGAAATGTCGGCTCAGGTTCTTGACTCGATGGACATTGAACGTGAGCGAGGTATCACCATCAAGGCGCAGAGTGTCACGCTTGATTATCATGCGCTGGATGGGCAAACCTACCAATTAAATTTTATTGATACACCAGGACACGTGGATTTTTCCTACGAAGTGTCGCGTTCTTTGGCCGCTTGTGAGGGCGCTTTGCTGGTTGTGGATGCCGCTCAAGGGGTAGAAGCGCAATCAGTAGCAAACTGTTACACCGCTATCGAGCAGGGCCTCGAAGTCATGCCAGTGTTAAACAAAATTGACTTGCCACAGGCTGAACCTGAGCGAGTCAGCGCTGAAATTGAAGAAATTATTGGCATTGATGCAATGAATGCGGTGACCTGTTCCGCTAAGACGGGGGTGGGCATCAGTGAAGTTCTTGAACGTTTGGTCGCCACTATTCCACCACCAGAGGGTGATGTGGATGCGCCGCTTCAGGCTTTGATTATCGATTCTTGGTTTGATAATTACCTTGGTGTGGTGTCATTGGTACGTATCAAACAAGGCACCTTGAAAAAGAAAGATAAAATTTTCATCAAATCGACTAAGCAAGCTCATCCTGTTGACATGGCTGGTATTTTTACGCCAAAACGTAAAGAAACCGGTATTTTGCGAGCGGGTGAAGTAGGTTACGTTGTGGCTGGCATAAAAGACATCCATGGCGCACCGGTGGGCGACACCATTACCCATGCTTCTACGCCTAATGTCCCTCAGTTAGCTGGTTTTAAAAAAGTGAAACCGCAAGTGTATGCGGGTGTCTTCCCTGTTAGTTCAGATGACTTCGAAGATTTCCGCGTTGCACTTGAAAAATTAACGCTTAATGATGCCTCTTTGTTTTTCGAACCAGAAAGTTCCGACGCCTTAGGTTTTGGTTTTCGTTGTGGTTTCCTAGGCATGCTTCACATGGAAATCATTCAGGAACGTCTAGAACGCGAGTACGACTTAGATTTGATTACTTCAGCGCCTACTGTGGTTTATGAGGTAGAGTTGAATAATGGCAATATTATCAACGTTGATAGTCCGTCGAAAATGCCAGATCCTGCCACGATAAAAGAAATGCGCGAGCCAATCGTAGAGGCCAATATTTTGGTCCCGCAAGAATATCTAGGCAACGTGATTACTTTATGTATTGAAAAGCGTGGCATTCAGAAAGACATGCTTTATGTTGGTCGCCAAGTGCAGCTTCGTTACGAGTTGCCAATGAATGAAGTGGTTATGGACTTTTTTGATAAACTCAAATCTTGTAGTCGCGGTTTTGCGTCGTTAGATTACAGCTTCTCTCACTTTAGTGCTGCCCCTCTATGTCGATTAGATATCTTGATCAATGGCGAGCGTGTTGATGCTTTAGCGCTGATTATGCATAAGGACAACGTCCAGTTTAAAGGTCGTGCACTGTGTGAAAAAATGAAAGATTTGATTCCGCGTCAGATGTTTGATGTGGCGATTCAAGGTGCGGTGGGTGCAAAAATCATTTCACGTACGACAGTGAAAGCGTTGCGTAAAAACGTGATTGCCAAATGTTACGGTGGTGATGTGAGCCGTAAGAAAAAATTGTTACAGAAGCAAAAAGAAGGTAAAAAACGCATGAAGCAGGTGGGTAACGTTGAAGTGCCTCAGTCTGCCTTCTTGGCTGTTCTTCAGCTTGACAGCTAGTGTCAGATGATCAACCGGTGCGCTTTATTTGGCGCACCTTGATGGAGAAAAAGAAATGGGTTTTGATTTCGAACTGATTCTGGCTATAGCCTTTTTCGTCACTGGAGCGTTTTGGGTATACGATCGCATTGTGTACTTGCCTAAGCGTAAAGTGGTATTGGCGAGTATGGCAGCGGAAGCGCGAAGCGCGTTGGGCAAAGATGCACAACAGCGATTAGCGCAAACACCTAAGTGGGTAGTGGAAGTAAAATCGTATTTTATCATTATTGCAGTGATTTTTGGGCTACGATCTTTTGTTGTTGAGCCATTCCAAATCCCTTCGGGCTCTATGTTGCCGACGTTAAAAATCGGCGATTTTATATTGGTCAATAAGTTCGAGTATGGACTGCGTCTACCTGTTTTAAATACGACGATAATACCCACAACTCAGCCAGAAGCTGGGGATGTGGTGGTGTTTAAATACCCACGAGACCCAAGCTTGAACTATATTAAACGCTTAATTGGTCTGCCGGGTGATAGAATCAGTTATCGCGATAAAGTCTTGACGGTCAATGGCGAGATTGTACCGAAAGCTTTTTTGGCTCGGTTGCCCGTTTCGTTGAACCCAAATAAAGAACCCGTTGAATTATATCGAGAGACCTTAGGGGACCTTGCTTATGAGACATACAACAGCTACCGGTTTACGCCAAATGAGAACGACTGGGTTGTTCCTGAAGGGCATTATTTTGTCATGGGAGACAACCGAGACAACAGTGCAGACAGCCGATCTTGGGGGTTTGTCCCTGAAGGCAATTTAAAAGGCCGTGCGTTTTATGTTTGGCTGCATTGGGATGAATTTCTCAGTATTCCGAGCTTTAAGAATAACGGTTTGATTGAATAAGTATTTTTGGAGAAATTTTGAGTTCACAGTATCAGAAATTGTGTCGGCGAATCGGCTATTTTTTTGCCGACCTAGGATTGCTTGAACTGGCGCTTACGCACCGTAGTTTTGGTGGCAAGAACAATGAACGTCTTGAGTTTTTAGGCGATTCTATTTTGAACTATGTCATTGCGGAAGACCTTTTTCATCGCTTCCCGAAAGCCAAGGAAGGTGAGTTAAGCCGTTTGCGTGCATCCCTAGTAAAGGGTGACACGTTAGCAGAGCTTGCCAGAGAATTTCAGCTTGGAGATTATCTGAAGTTGGGGGCTGGCGAACTGAAAAGTGGCGGATTTCGACGCGACTCCATTTTAGCTGACACGGTAGAAGGCATCATCGGAGGCATTTATTTGGATGCCGGGATGGAAGTCTGTCGAGAGCATATTCTGGCATGGTATAAGGAGCGACTTGACGCAACCTCGTTAAAAATAGTCACTAAAGATGCGAAAACTCGGCTTCAAGAGTACCTACAAGCTCGCAAACACGCTTTACCTCAATACGATGTGGTGAACATCGTGGGGGAACCGCACGATCAAACTTTTTTTGTTCACTGTCAAATCGAGCTTTGTGATCATGCGATTGAAGGTAAAGGAAACAGCCGCCGTATTGCAGAACAAAATGCCGCTGCGAAAGCGCTAAAACAATTGGAAAAGAAAGATGTCTGAGGTTGAAATTACGCATTGTGGTTATATTGCTATCGTGGGCCGCCCAAATGTGGGTAAGTCAACGCTGCTCAACCATATATTAGGACAAAAGCTGTCAATCACCTCACGTAAGCCGCAAACGACTCGTGATCAAATTCTTGGTGTGAAAACAGAGGGGCATTTTCAGGCCATTTATGTTGACACCCCAGGATTACACATTGGCGAAGCGAAAGCCATCAATCGGATTATGAATAAAACCGCCGCCGCCGCTTTGAAAGATGTGGATGTGGTGCTGTTTGTGATTGATGCAGACCGCTGGACAGAAGAAGACGAGTCTGTTTTACAAAAAGTGAAACACGCACGTTGTCCTGTTATTCTTGTTGTTAACAAAGTTGATCAATTAGATCAGAAAGAAGATTTGCTTCCTCGCCTAGCTAATTTGTCTGATCGCATGAATTTTGCACAGATTGTGCCCATATCTGCGCTGCGTAATAATAACCTAGATAGGTTGGAACGTCTGGTTCAAGGGTATCTGCCTGAGGGGATGCCCTTCTATCCTGAGGATCAAATTACGAACCGTAGTTCGCGCTTTTTGGCGGCTGAGATAGTGCGTGAAAAGATCACACGTCAGCTTGGTCAAGAAGTCCCCTATGAAGTGGCTGTACAGATAGAAGAATTCGTCTACGAAGAGTCTGCCATTCACATCAGTGCTTTGATTTTAGTGGAGCGAAATGGTCAGAAGCGGATTATCATAGGTGAGCGTGGCGATAAGATTAAGCTGATTGGTAAGGAAGCCCGCATTGATATGGAGAACTTATTTCAGCATAAGGTGATGTTAAATTTGTGGATTAAAGTGCGTTCTGGTTGGTCAGACGATGAACGCGCTTTAGCCAGTTTGGGTTATTCAGAAGAATAATTAAAATGCGCGTCTCTGCGTATGTCATCCATACTCGTCCTTTCCAAGACAGTAAGATACTGCTTGATTTGTTAACGTTTGAGCAGGGATTAATTCGAGGCGTTTGGCGACTGCCTAAAAAAGAGGCTCGGGTCATACCCGGGTCTTTTTTGTGTTATGAGGTTGAATGTTCGGGTCGCGGTGACTTAAAAACTGTGAAAAGTCTTGAATCGGTTCAGTCGTCTTTTGTACTGGAAGGTTTACCCCTCTATGCGGCTCTGTATGCCCACGAGCTGTTAGAAAAGTTATTGCCGACCAACTTACCCTTGCCAGATATTTTCACGCTTTATCAGTGGCTTATTCAAAGCTTGTGTTCGGGTGTGGCGATAGCTCCCTTATTGAGACGATTTGAAGTGGGACTGTTCGCAGAATTAGGTGTTGGCATCAATATGGTGTCCACTGGCCGAGGGGAGCGAGTGAAACCTGACCAGCTTTATCAGTTTCATCACAAATTCGGTTTACGCCCTTATCACGGAGAGATACCCAAACAACTGCCTATTTTGTTCGTGGATGGCGCGGTGGCATTAGGTTACCACGCGGGTCAATGGACCGATAAGCAGGTGTTAAGCCTTGCCAAAGAATTGCACAGAAATTGGCTCGATAGTTTACTAAGTGGTAAGCCTATCGTGTCTAGAGGTTTGCTTCCTAAGCAGCCTTTTCAAGGTGAGCGGCATCTTGGGGTGCCGATATTTCGTGCCTTGTGATTGAACGATGATAAATGATGTAAAGGTGAATGCTTGATTATTGGTATTGGTACAGATTTGGTAGAAATTGAACGTATTGCTCAGTCAATCGAGCGACTGGGAGAGCGTTTTATTGATCGCATACTGACGGCGCAAGAAAAAGCACGCTGGACTAGCATCAATAATAATCAAGTAGCGAATGCGTTTGTTGCGAAGCGTTTTGCCGCTAAGGAAGCCGCGGTGAAAGCGTTAGGAACAGGTATTGGGGCGGGTGTGAGTTTTCAGCATTTTAGCGTGAGTAATCTACCAACAGGGCAACCTTTTCTTATGGTGGATGACAGCATTACAGCGCGTTTTGCTTTCCCTATTTCCTGGCACTTAAGCTTAACGGACGAAAAAGCCTACGCTCAAGCTTTCGTGATACTCGAATCTAAGGGCTGAGGCCAAGGGATCAGTTGTCGATGATTCAGTAGATCTTCAATGGCATCAATAAAATCGTCGACGACGCCGTCTACCTCTTCTAATCCGAGTTCTTTCAAGTGGGTTTCGAGAAAACCTGCATGGCGAGAAATCGCTAACGTGCCAGTGTATTTTGATGCCCCGTGAATTCTGTGTACGACTTCAATCAGCTTTTGTATGTTTTGATGTTCAAGATGATGTCTAATGAGTTTTATTTCAGCGTCAAGTGAATCGGCCAACATATCAAACATTTCTTTCGCAATGGACACTTTCCCATCAACAATGCTAAGTGCTTTATCTAGGTCAAAGATGTGCAATAGCTTGGCATCAACCTGTTCTTGGAAGCTATCGGTATTAGCTCGCCATGTCTCTATGGTACTGAACAAAAGCGCTTCATCTATAGGTTTTGTCAGGTAAGCGTTCATGCCGCTGGCGAGAATTTGCTGTTGTTCTGAGCCTAAGGCATGAGCTGTCAAAGCGATAATGGGCGTGTTTTTAAGTGGCTCTAATTGTCGCAATTGTCGAGTGGTTTCCATGCCGTCCATTTCTGGCATTTGGATGTCCATGAAAATAATATCAAAATGCTCTTCTAGTGCCATTTTAATGGCTTGTGAGCCACTGTAAGCCAAGGATACTTTAACGCCAGCGGGCGTTAGCCAGTGGTCAAGAAGCTGCAAGTTAATGGGGGAGTCATCCACAGCCAATACCTTAATACCTTTGATACTTTCTTTGTTCAGGCCTTTATCAAGGGGCGTTTGTGTTAATACTGAAAGGTCATCATGTGGGCGATCAAGCTGACTAAGTGCTTTGTATAAGCGCTCTTGGCTAATGGGTTTTAATAAAAAATCAGCGCATAAGTGCTTGAGTTCCGAGTAGTGTGCTATTTGTCCAGGGGGTTGGATCATTAGAATGCAAGGAATATCAAATTGTTGTCTACAATAGCTAATGAGTTCTTGGCACTCTTTTTTACTCTTTTCCCCTGGGCAAACATTGAGCAGGATTGCGTCAATATGCTCATGATTCTTATGTAATGTTGAAATCAACTGTTCTAGGTCAGTACAAGCTGTGCATTGGGCGCCAATACTGTCCAGATAGCGCGTTAAATAGTGCTTATATGCTGGGCTGGGCTCCAAGATAACCACATGGCGCTGTAATGCGGGCTTTTGCTGCGGTGGATTGGGTGACGCTTGCAGAACAAGGCTAAAGCGAAAGGTTGAACCGGTTCCTGGTGCGCTGCTCACTTCAATGTGACCATTCATTTGTTCAACCAGTTTTTTGGTGATCACAAGCCCTAGGCCGGTACCACCAAATTGGCGCGTTGTACTGGTGTCTACCTGTGAGAAGGGCTTGAATAAGCGGTGTATTTTGTCCTCAGGAATGCCAATGCCAGTATCGATAATTTGGAAGGATAGAGTGAGGTTTTGATTCGCCTGAGAGTTCAGGGAGACTTTTGTGCGCACGGATCCCTGATGAGTGAATTTGATGGCGTTGCCAATCAAGTTGGTCAAGATTTGTCTAATCCGCGTGCTGTCACCGATTAACCACTCAGGGACATCTGCATTGAAGTCGGGAACTAAATCAATCTGTTTTTCTTTCGTCAATAAGTGAATGCTTAAGGTCTGATAAACGTCATCGACGACGGTTTTGAGATTAAAATGGTTATTTTCAAGGTTAAGCTTACCAGCCTCAATTTTTGAAAAGTCTAAGATATCGCCAATAATGGCTAACAGGCTGTTTGTAGATTGCTCAATGGTGTCTACATAGAGGCGATGCTGAGGGTCTTTTATGTCTTTTTGTAGTGTTTTTGTGTAGCCTAAAATAGCATTTAATGGTGTTCTTACTTCATGGCTAATGTTAGCGAGAAACTGAGATTTCAAACGGCTTGATTCCATGGCTTCACGATTTGCGATATGAAGCTGAGCACTTTTTTCTTCCATGCTGTCCATACTGCGGCGAATATCTTCAGTGGCTTGCTCAATGCCAGCAACTAACTCCTCATTGTGATGTTCAAGTCTTTCGGTAATGTCCAAAATATCCTTTTGCAGTGCTGCGTACTCAGGCGGTAGCTTCATCAATTTTACCGATGAGAATTGACCTTTAACGAGCTTATGTAAAGCGGTATTGAGACGCACGATAGGTTGTGTAAAGAATTTTGATGCATGAAACGCAATAAAAAACGCTAAAATGTTGAAACATATTAAGATAAAAAACACCAAACTAGTGTACTGGTATTGCGCTACTTGCAAAGAGGACTTGTCAGATTCA
>CAZBUC010000028.1:10019-14533 GCA_964494965.1 uncultured Maribrevibacterium sp. | reverse complement strand
GAGAGGGCATGATGAGTTATTAATGGCCAGTTCATAAGCTGTGGCCGACTAAGGTAATAGGAATTAACGTTTATTCCACGGATAATGATGTTTTATTTTGGAGTGTAATCAAGGTGACACCTTTGTACAGTGTGATTTTATTAACCTTGTTGGCGGGTTTGGCCATACCAGCGGGTGCTTTGATAGCGCACTTTGAAAAAATCAAACCTTTGTGGTTAGAGGCCGAACTAATGCATGGGGTGACGGCGTTTGGTGGGGGAGCCTTGCTGTCGGCTATTGCATTAGTTCTGGTTCCCGAGGGTATCGTGCATTTTTCCACTTGGTCCGCGACAGGTTTGTTTTTGTTAGGCGGTTTTACCTTTATGTGTGTGGATATTGGTCTGTCAAAAACGCAAACTTCGATGAGCCAGCTTGTGGCTATGTTGTTAGATTTTATACCCGAGTCGCTTGCATTAGGTGCTGCGTTTGCACTGGGTAGTGTCGATGCTGTCTTGTTAGCCAGTCTTATTGCTATGCAAAATTTGCCAGAAGGTTTTAATGCGTTTCGAGAGTTGGAAGCAAGGTCACGGTTTAGTGCTCGAAAAATAATTATATGGTTTTTTGTGCTGGCTTTGTTTGGGCCGGCGTCTGGTGTGTTTGCTTTTTATTGGTTATCCGAATGGCCGTTTATTGTGTCCGGTATTATGCTGTTTGCTTCTGGTGGTATTTTGTATGCCGTATTTCAAGATATTGCTCCTCAGGTGGTGCTTGAAAAACACTGGGCCCCACCAATGGGAGCCGTGTTAGGCTTCGCATTAGGGCTAGTGGGTTTTATGTTGACACAATAATACGACGATCTAATTTTATATTTTGGATTTAACTCAAAAATGTATACATTTTCAAGCGGTTTAAATATAGTAATCCCTTCTTAACGTGAATTGGGAAGCGGGCTCGTGTTCAAAATAATAAGCGATTTTAGTCTTAGTGCCCTGGTAGCCGGGTTTGTGGCGGTATTGATTGGTTTTGCGAGCTCTGTTGCAATTGTTTTTCAAGCCGCTCAAGCGGCAGGTGCAGACGCCAATATCATCGTTTCTTGGATCATGGCGCTGGGTCTTGGCATGGGCGCGACGTGTTTTTTCTTATCCTTGTGGTTTCGAGCCCCGGTAATTACCGCTTGGTCTACTCCTGGAGCGGCACTACTGGCAACCAGTTTAGGTGCGATTAGCTATGCCGACGTCATCGGTGTATTCATTTTTGCTGGTGTTTTAACACTGTTGACTGGATTGTCGGGCTTGTTTGATCGAGTAATGCGACTAGTGCCTTTGCCCATTGCCAGCGCCATGCTGGCAGGTGTCCTTTTTCAATTTGGTCTCTCAATTTTTGATTCTATGATGTCGGATGTGCTTTTAGTTGGCTTAATGCTGATCGCCTATCTGATGGCTAAGCGCGTTTTCCCCCGTTATGCCGTGTTGTTTGTTTTGTTGACGGGCGTCGTTTGTGTTTTGGCAGAAGACAGTAGCCTTGATTTGGGAGCCATTCCCTTTGAAGTGGGTGCTTTAGTTTGGGTGTGGCCTGATTGGAATATGGGGGCCTTGTTGGGCATTGGTATTCCGCTTTATATTGTGACAATGACGTCTCAAAACATTCCAGGTGTCGCTGTGATGCGCAGTAATGGCTATCAAACACCGGTATCTCCCTTGATTAGCTGGACGGGAGTGACGGGTATCATTCTAGCCCCTTTAGGTGGGTTTGCGTTTAATTTGGCTGCGATTACGGCGGCTATATGCGCAAGTGAAGAGTGCCATAAGGACCCAAAGCGTCGATACATTGCAGGCCTTTCGGCGGGCTTTTTTTATGGTTTGGCAGGGTTGGCAGGCACCTCCGTGGTCGCGCTTTTTTCGGTTTTTCCAGCGACTATGGTGGCGGCTTTGGCAGGTATTGCCTTATTGGGAACTATAGGGATGAATTTAAAAAATGCCATGGTGGATGATCTAAATAGAGAAGCGGCTTTGGTTACCTTTCTTGTGACAGTGTCTGGTGTTTCGTTTGGGGGTATTGCGTCTGCTTTTTGGGGCATAGTGTTTGGGGGTGTTTGTCTGTTAATCTCGAACACAAAGCGTAAACAACCCGTTTAGCCAGTAAGGTTTTTTATGGACGTGAGTCAAAGGATCAAAGAGGATATGTTGAATAACCAGCTACCTCGGGGGGTTCCATTAAGACAAAAAGAGTTATCTCTGCGTTATGGTGTCAGTCGGATACCCATTCGTGATGCGCTTTTATCCTTAAAAGGAGAAGGCTGGTTGGTTCCTCACGGCAAAGCGGGCGTAATGATTCCTGATTTAAACTGGAAAGAAGCGGAAGACTTATCGCTGATGCGTGCTGAATTAGAGTGCTTGCTATTTTCGATGGCATTTGACCGGATCAAGCCTGACGATTTAACGCAAGCGAAGGCAATCACCCAACGATTGGACAAAGACGAGCTTTCTCTTATTGAACGCGGTGAACTAAATTGGCAATTCCATCATGCTCTTTACCGAGCGGCTGAACGAGCAACCTTGCATCAAGTGGTTGCGCGCTTGAATATTCAGGTAGTGCGTTATATGGGATTTCAGTACGGGCCATTAGGATACAAGGCGACCAGTCAAGATGAACATAGTCAGCTGATTGCTTTGATTGAAGCAAAGGAAAAACAAGCTGCCTTGTTGTTTTTACGTCGTCATATAGAAGAGGCAGGTCGGTTGCTAGTAAGCTATTTAAAACAGCTGGATTGATTTTTTGATTTACCCATTACCAAAAACTATTTACTTCGGTTTCTTGGGGTAAATGGACACTCAGTTTGGCACCTCCGAGTAAGTCGGACGCCGTCTTTTGAATAAAGCCTTTTACTTGGTTAATTTCGTGAGCTTGAGCAGAGAGCTCTGCAAAGTAGAGGCCGAGCCCCGTATTAGACGCTAAGAAGTCTTCCTCCTCTTGATCTAGGCTGTCTCCTGTAAATCCTTCACCGTCGTCTTCAATGGTTATCACGAGAAAATCTTCGCATTGTTTTGCTGTAAGCAGGATTTTACTTTTCGCAAATCGTAATGCGTTATACACGGCAGTACTGACCACCGCGGTCATTAGTCTTTCATCGAAATGGCCAATCAGGTCAATGTCACAGTCATAAGAAAGCTTAAGGTTTTTTGCAACTGCAGAGGGAAGAAGGGCAAAGACTTGATCGTCGAGAAACTCATCAAGCAGTAATGAGCTCATATGAAGCTCGTAGCCGTCTGAGGCCAGTCGATACAGGTATAAATACTCGACCCACTCATCATTGAGTTTTTTTAGAGACTCTTCAATTAAAACAATTTTTTTTTGGCTGGCCTCACTGTTATTGAGTGTGTCTTTAAGCCCTTGTAACTGATACAGCAGAGTGCCTACTTGATTTTTACTCTCATGGATGGCGCTGGCTAAAATGGTACTAATATCAATCTGGTTCATTTTAGCCTCCAAAAGCGGTTGTATACGCTGAGTGTTGTTGTTTGGTTGGCGCAGTGGTGCTGCCAAACTCGACTTCGCTTAACCATGCTTCAAAGATTTGTTTTGCAGTAGATATGTCATTTTCAGAGATATATACATCAATTTCATAGCTGTAGGTTTTGGCTCTATTGTCACTATCATCGAAGAACTGATCGTGCACCTTTTTAAGCGTGCTTTCAAAATTGTCTTTTTGTCGACTGAGAAGAGGGCCTGTGTCTGAAAGTCTTGCAAGCGATTCAAGGTGCTTAAGATAAACATCAGCGGTGTTGTAGCAAGAATATTTGGCTAAAAACACCGCTCTACGAAAGGCCATTTCTGCCGCTAGATAATCTTGCAAAGATAAACTGACGTTACCTAGTTCTATTTGTCTTAATATGTTTTTGGGTGAACGTCCGACCGCATCAATTAAGGTTGATTGTGCTTCTTCTAATTTACCTTGTGAGACTTGTATTTTGGCTAGCCAGTCATAGGCACTGACAAAAAAACGATTATCAAGCATGAGTTGTCGAAGATTTTTTTCTGCGTTCTCAAGATCGCCCATGTAGAAATAGGTTTTTGCTCTACCAAATAAAGCCCAGGGCATTTTGCGATCTTTTAGGGTTTTATTAAATAACGAAAGGGCTTTTTTATACTCTTTAATTTCCAGTAGGCATTCGCCTATTATTCTTTCGCATTTGCCAATTAAAGAGGGGTGATCCTTCATTACTTGTTTGGCCGCAGTAATCGCGCCTTCGAAGTTTTTAGCATCCAGCGCGACATTCACCTCGTAAAGCTTTTCTTTGGTTTCAATGAGCTTGCTAAGGCGTCTTTGTAGTACCGCTTGTGAAAATGGTTTGGTGACGTACCCGTCGGGTTGATACTCGATTGCTCCCATCACCATTTCAATAGAGGTTTCAGCCGTTACCATCAGATAGGTTGCCGTGTTTGGAATGAGTGCAGAGTGCCTGACTTCTTCAAGCAGTTGTTGTCCGTCTTTACCGTTTCCTAGATTGTAGTCGGAAAGAATCACGTCATAAGCG
>CAZBUC010000028.1:0-10009 GCA_964494965.1 uncultured Maribrevibacterium sp. | reverse complement strand
GCATGATTCTGGCTTCAGCCATATCTTCAATAAGAAGCGCTTTCTTTTTTGAAAAGTCTCTAGGTGCCATAAGCCGTTACACTCTTTCCCTACAATTATAAGAAGGTCTTATTTGGATCGCCATTTAAGTCCTCGGAAAAGATCTCGTCCTCTTCTGAGGTTTGCTGAGGAATAGAATAAGATTCGCTTGCCCAAGCACCTAAGTCAATTAATTTGCATCTAGGGCTGCAAAAAGGGCGATCAAGATTCTCTGTTGACCAGGGTGACTTTTTTTGACAGGTTGGACAAGCAACTAAAGTTGCTGGATTGCTAGATGACATAATAAAGGCTCTACAACGACGCTAAAATATTCTTGTGTAATTTTAAGACTTTAGCATTCATCTCTGCAATATTACCAGCGTTTTCAATGACAAGATCCGCACGCGCTATTCGCTCATCGTTCTTCAACTGTGTAGCCAAGATCTTTAACGCGTTATCTTCGTCTATATGATCTCTTAACATGACACGTTCAATTTGAATGTCTCTAGGAACATCGATGGCAATCACTTGTTTACAGAGTGAGTTTTGGTGTGTTTCAAATAGCAAAGGGTGCACTAGCAAGCCATAGGGTGAGGTGATTTCAGCCAGTTGTCGGTAAATTTCTTGGCGTATCGCTGGGTGAGTGAGTGCTTCTAACCAAATTCTTTCTTCGGGTTGATTGAAAATAATCGTTCGAAGGGCTTTACGATTTAATGAGCCGTCTTGCAATAATATGGCATCGCCATGACGCTGGTGGATTTCATTCAAGCAAATAGAGCCAGGTTGAACGATTAAGCGTGCTACGTCGTCCGCATCAATACTTTGAATGCCAAGAGCGTTAAAATAGTGTGCAATGGTGCTTTTGCCAGAGCCGATACCGCCCGCAAGCCCAATAATAGTTGGAGTGTTTGTCATACATTATAAATAAAATACACACATGGCTGAGAAAATTAAAAATGGACCGAATGCCATGTAATCCTGTCGATTTCTATTTGAAAGCACAGTGTATAAGATTCCGCTAACGCTTGCACCGAGTAACAAGAGTGGAAGGTGTGCAGCGCCGAGCCAAGCTCCAAGTGCCGCCAGTAATTTTGCATCTCCAAGCCCAATCCCCTCGGACTGCCGAACGATCAAATACCCCTTTCTCAGAAAATAGATCAGACTGAAGCCGATTAAGAGGCCCATTACGCTGCTTTCTAGGTGGTTGGTAGACAAATGCAGTAACAAAGAAGCGAATAAAATGAGCCCATTACATTCGTCTGGTATCAGATTATGTTCAAGGTCAATGGTTGCTGCGATGATCAGTGCACTTATAATGCAGGTGTGTAGCAGGAGTTCATACAAGCCGTCGGTCAGCCAAGGTAAAGGCAGGCAGCAAATGACATGCAAGCTTTCAATGATTGGGTAACGAAATGACACTGGGTGTTGGCAATATCGGCATCTCCCTTTTAACCATACAAAACTCACAATGGGGATAAGGTCGAACCAAGGTAACGGATAATGGCAGTGAACACAGTGGGATCGTTTTGTTCTGATCAGTGTCGGGGAGGCCTGGTTAAAGGGCAGAGCAAGTATATTGTGGGCTTCTTTTTCCCATAAAAATCGACTTTTCATAGGCCAGCGGACGGTGTAAGCGGCGGCAAAACTGCCAACACATAAAACAATAATGTAATAAACAAGGTAATCAATAAAGTCCGTCAGCATCAGGAGATCTCAAGTAGGGGGGCATACAAGGTGACGAGGGCTGCCGCGACGGCGCCACCCGCAATGAGTAAACAAAAGGCCGGAATGAGTTTTTCCAGCAGTGAAATACTTTTTTGCCAACGTTTTTCATGTTCTTTTGTGGCCAGTACGAGTGCCCGTTCAATATCACCATCTCTTTCGGCGGAGTGAAGGGCGATGATGGATCCTCCAGGAAACCAAGTCCTAGGAAAACTAGCCGCGTAGTTTTTTCCCAGTCTTAGTGTGAAGTAAGCGCGTTGTATTTCTTGTTTTATCGGCTTGTGGACAAAATAGTCGGGCATGATCTTAAGAGCATCTTGTAAGGTGATGCCTGTTTTTCTGACGGTACTGAGTAGAGAGAATAGTTTTGTTAGCCTAAAATTCTGGCTGCATTTTTCTAACCAATGGCATGCATGGCCTTGGTGTAAGCGGTGCAATATGATCAGTTGAATCCCGCTGCACACAAAGTACAACATTAAGTCATACAGCAGACTAATCTGAGTGTGCATTGGTTCTGTGGCTTGTAAGGCACGATTTACGATCAAAATAATTAGCGCCAACTGTATGATACTAAAGGGATAAATCAGTGTTTTTAACAAGCGTTTTGACCACTCTAGTAAGGTATCGAGTTGATGTATTGCCATGGCTAAACTCTTTTCACAGTCTTCTCGAGAACCCTGTGAGTTTAGTAGTTGGCAATATGGGGCAGCAGTGGACTGAGTTAACCGAGCAAGCGCTTCGTTAAAGGGCACACCTTCGTGTAATTGACCTAATATGGCTGAGCTGATGGGGGCAATTTTGGCTTGATCTGCCGATTGAGCAAAGTGTGAGATTGCTTGGTTGAGTTGCAAGCCCGAGTTGAGGGCGCTCTGAATTTCTTCATAAAAAGTTTTTAGCAACAAGTAGTCCAATTTTTGTGCTTTCCATTCCGAAATAGATGCATTCCAATCGCCATTGCGGACGCAATCGAAGACAAGTTTGTTTTTAGATAGTGTGTGTCGATAATCGACAGAACCATCCTTGTACTGGATTTTATACCAAGGCATTGTTCACCTCGTTTACCTGCTTGTCTGAATAGGGAAAGGATCGCCACAAGCTTGGTGTCGCTGTCAATGTGTCATAATCTTTCGGCAGGGATGTTTCCCAAAGAGGTTGTAGGCCATTAAAAATGGCTTGTTGGGTATCACCTCGGTAACGCATAGATTGATGTATAATCAGCTTGAGAGCGCTGGCTAACGAGAAAAAGTCCACCTTCCAGCCATGACAACGATGAATGGCATCCAATGCTGAGTTGGTGTGTAAAGTGGCCAGTACTAGGTGTCCAGTGAGGGCTGCATTCACCGCAAGGTTTGCGGTCACTGCATCCCGTATTTCCCCCACCATGATGACATCGGGGTCTTGTCTCAAAAAAGATTTCAATAGAGCAGCAGAGTCTAAGCCAATAGCAGGGTTGGGTTCGCACTGAAACAAGCCGTCAATTTCATACTCCACCGGATCTTCAATAGTAAAGATGGTTTTATTGCCGGTGTTTAATTTGTCAAGGCATGAGTACAAGGTTGTGCTTTTTCCGGCCCCTGTGGCACCACAAACAAAAATTAAGCCGCTTGCTAAACCAAGCGTGGTCAACAGTTTGTCATGGAGGGCGGTTTGTATACCAATATCATCTAATGCTAATCTGCTTTTTTCAGGTAATAAGCGCATGGCGATTTTTTCGCCTTTTACCGTGTTTATGATACTGACTCGAATAAATGTGCTGCGATGTTTTTCTTCAAAAACAAATTGCCCTTCCTGTGTGCGTCGAGTTTCGGATAAATCTAGATTGGCTCGCATCTTAATACGGTTTATTAAGTTTCCCCCCGTCGGTAATTGAGCCATTGTTTTGAGTGCGCCATAGCGCCGCTGATAAATCTTTGTGTACAGACTTGTTTGCTCAATATGGACATCTGTGGCTTGCTGGCTAACGGCGGTGGCGATGATTTCTTCCAGAGTCATCCTTGAGTCCCCGCCGTTGCGCTGTCGCATTGTTCTGGTAACACATTTGCGGCCAAGTTAGAGGTGCATTGCCAGTTTCTGTTTTCATCTCTGGAGTAGGTGAGGTGTGGGCCTTCTATGGAGCTAATACTGTCATCAAGGGAGAGCTTGATGTCGCCTGCCGTTGCGTTTGCGTTATTGATGGTGATTTCTTTCACAACCGAGCCCGTGTTGAGAGGTTGGCTAATGTCATCAAGCTGTGATTGGTTGGGGAAACGGCCATTTAAAAGAATGAATTCTTCCACCAATGATTGCTGTTGGGTTGCTATGTTTTGAGCTTCAATGAGCTTGGCTTTGGTGATTTGGCGTGTCAGTGTAGGGGCTGTAAAACTGGCTAAAATTGAGATGATGGCGATAACCACCATGAGCTCAAGTAGCGTAAATCCACGTACAGAAAGGCGATTGTTAAGCATTCTTCACTCCTTGAAGATTTGATAATTGGCATCCTGCCAATAGATAAGGTGTTTAAACTAAACGATTTGATCCAGTAATTTTCCTGCGGGTTGTTCTTCTTGATAGCTGGCTATTTTTGCCTCCTTGTGAGTTGAATTAATCATGATATCTTCATCATCTTCTATAAATTCTTCTTCTAATTCAATACTTAAATCCTCTTGGCGGTTGAGCATATCATCTTCAATGGCTTTTTTATCGCGCTGTGCAAGCGCTTGGCCTTCCTCTGAGAGAGTAACAATATGATCGCTTGAGGCCTTGGCGTTGCGAGCGTTTAGTGCGGCCATATTGGTGTCTTCGTCTGATCTTAAGTCAAACGTAGTATAGCCAGGCGTTACGACCGGAGTAAAAGTATGGTTAGCAAGCGCAATAACATGAGGAAGACTACCAGACATATAAACCACCAATCCGATAAAGATATTTCATTTTAGTTGGCTGTGACTGGGATGTCCAATTTTCGAACAGAAAGTGCTTTTGAGGAAGAGCAAAAATATTCGCATTTGATGCCATCGGATGTGGATAGCACCAAATGCGAAGTCAGCAAGTTTCGCTTTTACGCTTGGCCTGCTTGAATTGCGGTGATCGCAATCGTATACACTATGTCATCAACCAGTGCGCCACGGGAGAGATCGTTAACAGGTTTACGAATACCCTGCAGCATGGGGCCAATACTGACAACGTCAGCGCTTCTTTGAACCGCTTTATAGGTTGTGTTGCCCGTGTTTAGATCAGGGAAAATAAATACGGTCGCTTTGCCTGCTACTTTACTGTCTGGGGCCTTTTGTTTGGCGACTTTTTCCATAATAGCGGCGTCGTATTGCAAAGGACCATCAATCAACAAATCGGGTCGTAATTTCTGCGCAATGGCCGTAGCCTCTCTGACTTTATCGACATCGTTACCTGTGCCAGACCCACCGGTACTGTAGCTGATCATGGCGACTTTAGGTGTAATTCCAAAAGCAGCGGCTGAATCGGCGCTCTGAATTGCGATTTCAGCTAATTGTTCCGCCGTAGGGTCAGGATTAATGGCGCAGTCACCGTATACCAAGACTTGATCCGGTAAACACATAAAGAAAACGGATGAGACCAGACTGGCATCTGGGGATGTTTTTATTAACTGCAGTGCGGGGCGAATCGTATTCGCTGTGGTGTGTACGGCACCGGATACCAAGCCATCAACATCACCCACTTGCAGCATCATGGTGCCCAGTACCACATTATCTTCTAGTTGTTCTCGAGCTACTATGTCTGTTAATCCACGACTCTTTCGTAACTCAACCATGGGGGCGACATAGCGTTCAAGGATGCTTTTAGGGTTCAGGATCTCAACACCGTGGCTCAGTTCAATGCCGTTGTTTTGTGCGATTCGTAGAATTTCTTTCTCGTTACCAAGCAGAGTACAGCGTGCAATGCCTCGCTCAGCGCAAATAGAAGCCGCTTGTATCGTGCGTATTTCTTCTCCTTCTGGAAGAATAATGCGCTTGTTCAAAGATCGAGCCAGTTCAATCACACGGAAACGGAAAGCAGGAGGCGATAGTTTTCTTTCGTCTTGGTTCATGGCAAACGAATTAATCCAATCATGATCGATACAGCGAGCGATATGCTCTTTCACCATCAGCACACGTTCTTTGTCATCAAGAGGGATTTCTTGGTTAAACGATTGCATGTTGATAACCGTTTCCCAGCTATTCGATTCGACAGATAAAACGGGTAAGCCTTTGGCCATGGCTTTACCGCACAGTGCCATTAACGACTCGCTGGGCTGGTAGCCCCCAGTCAATACTAGGGCGGCTATTTTGATGTCATTAAGAGCAGCAATGGCCGTCGCCATGATGACATCCGTTCTGTCGCCTGGCGTGAAAACCAGCACACCAGGGCGTAAGGCTTCAAGCATATTTTCAACGCCACGGGCACACAAGGTGTACGATTGGACACGGCGGGGGTCTATCTCTCCAGCATTAATGACGCGAGCGCCTAGGAAGTCTGCCACGTCTTTTACCCGTGGGTATGTCAACTCGTCCGCTTTTGGAATTTGTCCCAGTAAACTGAAATTGCGCTTAAAGATGCTGCGCTGAGCAAAAAGGTCACCGTAAGACTTGACGCCAAGTGAGCCAGGTGAGGTTTTATTTAAAATACACCCAATGACATCCGCCGCTTTGATACCGCCATAGGATCCGGCTGCGATTTCAACATGGTGCTCCAATTCATTGACGCGCATATTGTTGGGTGCGGTAACTAATACAAGACCTGCATCCAGTGTTCTGGCGATGGCTTTGTTTAGTCTTGTTGCATAGGGGTGTCCCGCTATTTGAGCAAGCCCTTCGACGATCACGGTTGAATCTGGCTCTACACTGGCTTGAAAGCGCCCAACGATTTCTTCCATCAGTTCGTCGATGCTGTCGTTATATAAAAAACGTTCTGCTTCGTGCAAAGGGATGGGTTCTGCAGGTGTCAATGTGGAGCCTTGGGCAACCATAGCAGTAGATTTATCCGGGCCCTTGTCACCAGGCTGAGGTTGAGCGATGGGTTTGAAAAAGCTGGCTTTTAACCCTTGCTGCTCAAGGGCACGAACAAGCCCTACAGACACAGAGGTTAAACCTACCCCTGGACCAGTAGGTACTGTCATTAATACATTGATTGGCATAGTGAAATAATCCTAAAATTTGATAACAGAAAACAAGGCTTTCAGTGCTGTATTAGACTGATGGTGTCCAGCGCAATCATTAACTCTTCATTGGTTGGGATAATCCACACTAAGGGGAAATCACCCTCGGGGCTGATGGTGGAAATGTCACCACGTGGCGCATTGTTGTTTAGCGTTAGGTCAAGTCTGATATTCAGGACTTTTAGCTGCCTGCAAATCTCTTCGCGTAAGTAGCTTGAGTTCTCCCCAATGCCGCCCGTAAAAACCAAATGATCCACACTGTCTAGTGAAGTGGCCACACTGGCTAAGTGTTTTGCAGTGCGAGAGGCGAACATGTCCAAGGCCAGCTTAGCTCTTTGATCGCCAGAGTTCATAGCTTCTTCAAGAGTTCGGCAATCGTTTGATATTTCGGACACGCCAAGCAAGCCACTTTTTTTGTTGAGAATGTCGAGGGCGACATCCATTGTGATGTGCTCAGCTTGGGCAATAAATGACAGCAAACTGGGATCTAAGCTACCAGAACGCGTGCCCATCATTAAGCCTTCAAGTGGGGTAATGCCCATGCTGGTATCGCTGGCGAGCCCATGATGGATAGCACAAGTGCTGGCACCGTTACCAAGATGCGCAACCAATACTCCCTGCTGTTCACTGCCCTTAGCGACTTCGGCCAGTCGTTGGCTAATATATCGGTAACTGGTGCCGTGAAATCCATACTTACGAAAATGATGTTCCCGATAAAAATGCATGGGAATAGGGTATAGATAGTGTTCCGCAGCGAGTGTTTGGTGAAAAGCCGTGTCAAATACCGCTACCTGAGGGAGTCCTGGGAACAGCTCAAAGGCTATTTCTATGCCTTTTACGTGAGCTGGGTTGTGGAGCGGCGCAAATTTGGCGCATTCTTTAATGCCATTCAGTACATCTTGATTAATTAGGGCGGATTGACTAAAGGTTTCTCCCCCATGAACGACGCGATGGCCAATACCTACGAGGGTATTTTCAATTGATGGCTGGGTGCTAAGCCATTGTTTAATGGTAGAGACGGCATTCTTGTGGCTACCATCAGCCAATTGAGTTTCTGTTTTTTTACCTTGGTGCTTAAACGTAATGCTGCTTTGTTCGGAGCCAAGGCGATCAGCGATCCCTTCTACTAAAACTTCTTGCCCGGAATTGGCAAGCACAGCAAATTTAAGTGAGGAACTGCCGCAGTTAATAACTAAGATACTATCTTTCATGATGCTTCCTGAAATACGCGCAATGACAGATCAATGGCTTGAATGTGTTTGGTAAGGGCGCCAACAGAGACAAAGTCGACGCCAGTTTTAGCAACATTCTGTAATTGCTGTTGGTCCATGTTACCGGATGCCTCGAATTTGACTTGGCCTTTAAACTGACTGACTGCGGTTGCCATGTCCTCGTAAGAGAAATTGTCTAGCATAATAATATCAGCCCCTGCATTAACGGCCATAGCCACTTCGGCAAGGTTTTCGGTTTCGACTTCTATTATTTTCCCTGGTGCAACTTTTTTTGCCATGTTCACAGCATTGGCAATGGATCCTGCTGCCATAATGTGGTTTTCTTTGATTAAGAATGCATCGTATAACCCCATGCGGTGGTTTTTGCCGCCGCCCACAGTCACTGCGTATTTTTGCGCTCGGCGAAGTCCTGGAATGGTTTTTCGCGTGTCTAAAATGGTCAATGAGGTGTCTTTCACCATATCTGAGTACTGTCTAGATATAGTGGCGGTGTACGATAGGGTCTGCAAAAAATTTAATGCCGTGCGTTCGCCCGTTAAAATGGTTCGAGCGTGTCCTTTTAAGGTTAAAAAAGGCGTGTTGGCAGGTAGCCAATCGCCTTCATTGTAATGCCATTCCAAGCTTACTTGGTTACCAAGTTGAGCAAAAACCTCATTTACCCATGCTTGTCCGCATAAAACGGCTTTTTCTCGACTAATCACGGTGGCTGTTATTTGGTGTTCGTCTGAGATAAGTTGGGCAGTAATGTCTCCAGAGTCCACATCTTCCGCGATGGCGAAAGCGACTTGGGTGTGCATGTGCTGCAAAAGTAAGGTGTCTACAAGGGGCATGAATTATCCTAATCTAACCGTCCAACAAAACCTTATTGTAGCGTGATATTGAATGAGCGTCAGTCTCGTTTTGGATCATGTATGGCATGTGACAATCAATTTGTGCAAAAAATGCTTTTGTATGAGCTTTTATTTGTCTAGAGTCACTTTCGTATCGACAGATCTGTGGTGAAAGGTAAACAGGGTTGAAGTAAGTTATATTTTCTGAGTTAATCGCCTGTATTCTTTAGGTGAATAAAGGTCGAGTATCTTTATTAAGACTGAACCAAAATTGATCCTTTTCTCGTATCCGCGCAGGGTATATTGGGCTATTTTTGCAGGCGTTTGTTACTTACAAGTAACCAACTAGGTTAGCGAATTATCTAAACTGCCATCGGGTGACTAGGCGTTGTGACGATTAGGTGTTAATCTAATGCGCGTATTTGTCTCTTGTAATATGGATAAAATCGGACTTAAAGTAAGGTTTTACACGATTCTGGTCTTGTATCTCATCAAAAATACGACGTAACGTGCCATTGAACAAGGGCGATAAATTAAGAAGCATTTTGGTTTTTTGCATACATATAGTAAAGCTAGTTGTTTGTAGAAACTTAATATTGGGTTTGATGAACCAAACCTATAATAGGAAGCGAGCTAACCGGTAACATCGGTGGTCGGCTCAATGAAAAGACACTAAAACAATAATATTTGTCATTGAGAAAAGTAAAACCACAGCACTGATTAAGATTCGCTGTTTGGTTTTTTTCGGCTGGAGTTTGTCGTGGCAGTCCATGAAAGCTTCAACGGTTCGTTTAAGTAGCCTCCAAGACTTAAATACACATTAATGATCTTGGTAGGTTAGTATCTGTTCTAATAGCGGGAGTTATTAACACGATGACTGAGCAGCATATTCTCGAAGACATCGATCCAATTGAAACGAAAGAGTGGATCGATGCGCTTGAGTCTGTCCTTCGTGAAGAAGGTTCTGATCGCGCGCAATACATTTTAAATCGTTTGACGAATGAAGCCGCTATCGCGGGCACGTCGATCAGTGGCGAGCCAACTGTTGAATCGGCCGGCGC
>CAZBUC010000027.1:0-14564 GCA_964494965.1 uncultured Maribrevibacterium sp. | reverse complement strand
AAAGAAGCCCAACAAGCCCTTAGCGAAATCACCGGCGCCTTCACCAGCGACGACTTGCTAGGGCGCATCTTTGGCTCGTTTTGTATTGGGAAGTAAAAAGTGGGCAATAAATGATAGGAAAGCCGATTAGACGATCGGCGTTTTACCAAACCACTATAAATTTAAGTTATACCTAAAGTGATAAGAGACTCTGGATTTACGTCTTATTTGCATCTACATTTAAAGTGCAGTGACTGAACATTCAAATTACTCAAGGGAATGGTGTGATGGGAACAAAAGAACCAAGCACGTCAATAGAACAGAAAATGCGCCAGCTTCGCGTAACGTATCAAAACCATTTGGCAATATACAAAACAGAGATGGAAGATATCTGGCATTCAGGAAGACGTGACCCACGCATGCCAGACAAGCTTATGGCCATTGCCCACCGTTTAGGGGGTTCCGGAAAAGCGTATGGTTTTGCAGAGCTGTCTTTACTAGCGAGTGAACTGGAAGTGGCCTGCTATGAATGTCGTGGCTTATCACACCAAGAGCGCTCCAGTGCCATTGCCAACCCACTTAACACCTTACTGGCTGCGCTGCAACGAGACTCCGTCATTTCTACCGAGAACAATAACGAGTATCAGCCAAACCTTTCACTCGTCACCCAGCCCCATTTCCAAGATATGATCAATATATTGTTAGTGGATGACGATCACGATTTTTCCGCGCAATTGAGCGAAACACTGACGTTACACGGTTATCGAGTTCACTACTTAGATGATATTGATCAGCTAGAAGAGGCTATCTTGCAGTACAACCCTTTGGCGCTGATTGTCGATATGGATTTTTCAGGTCAACGCTTTGCGGGGTCAAACAAAGTAGGGGGGTGGCGTCAAAAAGACGGTTGCCCCTTGCCGGTTATTTTTATCTCAGGTTTTGATTCGTTTGAATTGCGTCTAGCAGCGGTACGAGCCGCCGGAAATCATTTTTTAAAAAAACCCTTGGATATCTCTAAACTGATATCGCTCCTGCACGCTGAATTAAACCTTTCTCCCATCGAACCCTACCGAGTCATGGTCGTGGACGATGACAAAGACTTACTCGGTCTATACGACTCCGTATTGTCTAACGCGGGCTATAATGTCTCTACCGCAGACAGCGCAGAAACGGCCATCGCACAGCTTGAGCAAAAGCAACCTGAGCTTTTATTAGTTGATGTTCACATGCCAAATTGCAGTGGCATAGAGCTGGGTAGAATTATTCGTCAACACGAAGAGTTTGCCACTATTCCCTTACTGTTTATGTCATCAGCCGCTGACACAGATACCCAATTGGCATGCGCTCGTCTCACCAACGATGAGTTTGTCAATAAGCCCATCGAACCATGGCGTTTGTTGATGATTATTAAATCGAGAGTGACACGAGGGCGTTTACTGAGGGCAAAAACAGGCTCACTCACAGTATCTGAAGTGACGATTAATCAAGACTCTCTCACTGGGCTTCCCAAGCTTACCAAGATGCGTATTGCTATCGATGAAGCACTGACAACGCGAGACCCGTCTTTGTTTTTTGCTGTGCTAAAAATCGATATCAGACACTTTCATACGATTAATAATTTGTATGGTTACTATTATGGCGATCAAGTTTTGCAGCAGTTGGCTTGGGAGCTCAGTCAATGCATCCATAGCGACGATATGTTATGTCGCGAAAGTGGGGATGAGTTTTTAGTATTAACTAGAGGTCATGTTTCTCAGTTGGCCTTGGAGCATTATATTCACACCTTGGTTAAAGCCGTGGAAAACACGCCATCTGCAGAAGCGCATCATAATATCACGCTGCTGGCGGACATAGGGGTCGCCTTGGCAACGTCTGAGACAGTTAACGCAGATGAATTACTGGATCATGCTGATGAGGCATTATTCAAGGCAAAAAAAGCGCCCATCGCGGATATTTGTTATTACTCTTATGCGATGAAAAGCGAAGAAATCACCAAGCTGGTCGTGACACAGGCGGTCAAGAAAGCCTTAGTGTGTGGTGAATTTATCGCGGCTTATCAGCCTATTTTTGCGGTTAATGACGGACGCATTGTGGGCGTTGAAGCCCTAGCTCGCTGGCGACATTCAGGGAATCAGGTATCAGGACCTGGTGAGTTTATTAGCATTATGGAAGAGCAGGGCATCGTCTCTCAACTCACCGAGCAGATGCTCAAACAAGCCCTTTCGCAACTGGCAAAGTGGCAGACAAAACACCCTCAATTGTACATGTCGGTCAATTTATCGGCTCAAGATATCCAGCACCCTACATTTTTGACGTTACTGCAGTCGCTAATTGCAAACTATCAACTCACACCCGCCAACATTGTGCTGGAAATTACCGAGTCTCTATTGCTGTCTGATTGGCAGCAAGCCAATCATGTAATTCAATCACTAAAAGTGCTTGGAGTGCGGTTAGCCTTGGATGATTTCGGGACAGGGTACAGCTCTCTCAGTTACTTGCATCGTATTAATGCCGCAAAACTTAAAATTGACCGTAGTTTTGTTCAACATTGGTCACAAACCGGCGACGCACGACTGCTGCACTCAATGATAAAATTAGGTCAAACCATGAACATGAGTGTAATCGCAGAAGGCGTTGAAAAAACCAAAGAGTTAGATTTTTTACATCAGTTTGGTTGCGACCAGTATCAGGGATTTTTAACCGCAAAACCTATGTTTGTGGAAGAGATTGAGCGCGATAACTGGTTATAGCGCTCCATTCCAAACTAAAATTACATTAGGATTTGTCATTTTATCGACTATTCTTCAGGGCTATCGTTTCCTGCTGCCTCACTTTGGTTTTGAAAGTAATTTCGCTTTAACCACGACGAATGAATACGGGCATTGATACCGCTGAGCAGTTCTTGTGAAGAAAGCCGAGACTTGAGCATAACGGCTTCGACTCGGTCGCGTTCTTGTGCAGACATGTCTTCCCCAGACAAAATAACTACCTTAGCTTCAGGTAAAGACATTCGAATGTCTGGCAGTAAGTCCCAACCCGAGCCATCTGGTAAACCTATGTCGAGCAAAACCACATCAAACAGCTGTTGTTTCAGTTTTATCCGCGCCTCTTCGAGTGTCTGCGCGAGAGCAAACTCGAACGTATCCCCAGCCATAGCACAAATAACATCATGTAAATCAACATCGTCTTCCACATGCAGTACTCGGGAATGGCGTTCTTGTCTCACACAGCACAATTGTTGCTGTACAACATTCAGTAAGCGTTGCTGATCAATGGGTTTTGCCAACCAATCAATGTTTGACACATCGCCATTAATCTCTAATTGACCTTGTTCAACCTTGGCTGACACCACTACAATCGGTAGATCCTGGGTGGCGGAATGCTGGCGTAGGGTTCGAATGATGTCTAAGCCGCCAATGTCAGGCAGCATGAGGTCCAAACTCACTAGATCGTAATGCTGTTGTTGAAGTCTACTCAATGCCTGTTTGCCGGTGAGCGCAATATCTACCTGATAACCTGCTTGTTTTAACATGATACCGAGCAGATTTGCGACGTCAGCGTCATCTTCAACCACTAAAATAGACGCGGCTTGATTCCCTTTGGTTGCTTCAACAGGAAGAATCTCTGCGGCTAGCTGAATGCGAGGCAATTCAAAAAAGAAGCGTGATCCTTGGCCTTCTGTCGACTCGAAATCAATACGTCCCCCCATGCGTTCCACCAGCTCACGGGTAATCGCTAAGCCCAAGCCTGTGCCTTCTTTGGCTCTGGTATCTGAAGAATCCGCTTGCGCAAAACGCTGGAAAATCCGATGACGAAACGCCTCAGGAATACCAGGGCCATTATCGACAACACTCACCGTTACCCTGTCATCTGTGGTTTCAACATCAATAGACACCTTAGCATTTTCAGGTGAAAACTTAATGGCGTTAGACAATAAGTTCGCCAATACCTGCATCAAACGCTGACTGTCTACTCGAACAAGGGCGTTGCACTCGTTTTCACTGAGTATCACCGTGACTTGTCGCTCGGTACTGTACTGCTGAGTGGATTCTATCGCTTGCTCTAGCAAGGGTGTCAGGGCTTGTATCTGCATGTCGAAATGCAATTTACCCGCCGCAATTTTTTCAAAATCTAACAGGTCGTTGATCAATAACGCCAGTCTCTTACTATTACGGTGAGCGGTGGTGAGCAGCTTGTTGGCTTTTTCTGGTAGTACGCCAAATCCGCCTCCCACCATTAAACCCAAAGCCCCTGAAATGGATGTCAAAGGGGTACGAAGCTCGTGGCTGACCGTCGAGATAAATTCACTCTTCATTTGGTCCATACGTCGACGTTCCGTAATGTCTTCTGCAATACCAAGATAACCGGTAATCTCTCCCGCTTCGTTGCGCATAGTCGTTACCACAATCGATACAGGAATATGGCGACCGCTTTTGTGAACGTAAGTCCATTCTTGTGTTTCAGATCCTTTTTGTTCTGCTTTTTCGACTAAAACACGAAAACCCTCAACTGTTTTGTTGAGCTCAGCACTCAACACTAGCGATCTTGCGGCTATTTCGTGACTAAGATGAAAAAGCTCGGGGGATTGTTTTTGTACCATCTCCCTTTTGGTATAGCCCAACATGTTTTCGGCGCCTTTATTAAAGGCGGTAATGAGTCCGTTGCGGTCAGTGGCGACAATAGCCACTTCAGACGCGGCTTCAAGTACGCTGGACAAAAAGCGTTCTGCTTCACGAATGGCGGTATCTGCGGCTTTTCGTTCACTTTCCAGACGGTTCATCGCTCGAGCTAATGCTTTTACCTCAGGTCCACCTTGCTCTTGAAAAGCACTGTCGAACTTGGCCTCATCCGCTAAATTATCAATACGTCGGGTCATTTTTTCTATGGGTCGCGTCAGACTTCGAGCCACCCATGCCCCAGCCAAACTGACCAGCAACATAACGAGTAGAGTAATGAGCAAAAAGTGGTAGTAAGAGGCTTTTGCAGGCGCTATGGCTTCTTCGTAAGGAATAGCACGAAGTACAACCCAACCTAAAGTATCTAGCTGCTCAGTGGCAATCAGGTATGGTTTTTCTTGATGCATTACCAAGCTGCCCGCCGGCAACATAGCGACTGCCGCATCGACTAGAGCGTCTGTGCCTTCTGCAGGCAATGGCTCTGGCTTGGTGAATTTTTCCTGCATAGAAACAAAGAGTTGGTAACGTGGATCGATAATAATCGTCGTCACTTTTGTATCTGTATCTGAACTCTGATTTGTCACAAGCAGGGGGGTATTTGATAAGTCTAACAGCCCTCCGGCATAGCCATTGATCTCGCCGCTTGGCGATAGAGTAGGCTGCAAAAAGGAAAGCAAAGGCAACCCAGTAGCGCGGCCTAAAATGGGTTCTGAAATAATAGGTTGTTTTGTTCTGACGACTCGTTGAAAATGCGGTCTATCTGCATAGTTTGTGCCTATTCTACCAGGGAAAAAACGGTTCTCGGCAATGGCCGTACCAGTTTCATCAAAAGCCAACAAACCATCGGGAAATAGGTCGTTGGCGACAGAAGATTTGTTTAATACCGTTTGCAAAGCCGAGACGCTGAGTAAGGCACCTTGTTCGTCTAAAAATCGCGTTGAAAACGCCTCTAGCGCCAGCATACGCTGTTTTAAAGACAGTTCTAACTCGGAAGCCATTCGCTCTATTTCTGCAGACTCTCGCTCAGCCACCAGCACTTCATAATCCTGGACCATTAGACGATATACCGTCGTCAGCATGCCACCCGCTAATATTCCGCAGGTCGCCAATATCAGCAACACAATTCTTACGTTTAAAGATAGTTGATTCATGGATTCTTCTCTTGTCATGTACTTGAGTGCTTAAAACTCAACGTAAGGGCCTTCGTTTGAACGAATAAACGATTTTATACGACTTTTTTAAGACTTTTTCTGCTCGGCAGAGTCCCAAATGGCACGCACATCGTCGGCCAGCGTCATAGGGTCAAAAGGCTTTGATATAACCTTGGTTACACCCAGTTCATAGTAGCGTTCTAGCTCTTCAGGGTGAACTTTTGCGGTCATGAAGGCAACAAGGGTGGCATCGGTCACAGACCCTTGTTGGCGTAGTGCAACCAAGGTCTCAGGTCCAGTCATATCGGGCATCATCACATCAAGTAACACCAACTGTGGTGCAAAATCATCAATGACGTTTAGGGCTTGAGCGCCAGATTCGCAGACTTCGACGGTCAGCCCGCCTATGTCTTGCAAAGCAATGGTCGCAATTTCTCGAATATCCACGTCATCTTCGACGTAAAGAACTTTTTGGAGCACACTCATTAGCAATGTCCTTATAACAATCCGAATTCAAAGAATCTTCATTCAAATTAGCATAAGGGTAGCGTTTTTTCTTGAAAATATTTCCGTGTATAGGCTTTTTTTAACCTCTTAAAAGCAATTAACTAAAAAGAAGACTCTTGGCCTAGCATCATAACCGCAGCGATATTGCGACTGGTTGAAATAAGGTTGTTTTCCGCTTGGGCAAAAAGGTTATCAAGACGATCAAGGGCAGGAATAATAGGGAAAATGGCGCGCATCCCTTCGGCCAGAATCGCTTCCGCGTCTTTGCCCAAACTACCAGCAATACCGATAGTAGGAATACCCAAGACATTGGCTTGTTTCAACACGCCCATTGGGGTTTTTCCATACACGGTTTGCCCATCAATGCGGCCTTCACCGGTGATCACCAAATCGGCGCCTTGTAATTTATCCACTAATCCAACCGTCTCCATTACAATGTCAACGCCAGGCTTTAGTTCTGCATTCAAAAACACCTTAACACCGAATCCCATGCCACCTGCGGCCCCCGCACCTGCCATAAATCGGCTTTCTTTATAGCCACTTTGTACTATCACATCAGCAAAATGGCTCAGGGCGTTATCCAACAAGGCAACGGCTTCTGGCGTCGCGCCTTTTTGTGGACCGAAAATCGCAGAGGCGCCTCGCTCACCACACAAGGGATTATCCACGTCACAGGCGACCTCTATCTGACATTCAGCAAGAAGAGGATGCACTTGGCTCACATCAATACTACTTAACTGCGCGAGCGCCATGCCACCAAAAGGCAGCTCTTGGTTGGCTTTGTCTCGGAATTGAATGCCCAAGGCTTGAGCCAAACCCACACCCCCATCGTTGGTGGCGCTACCACCCAAGCCTAAAATGATGTGCTTTATGCCTCGTTCGAGGGCGTCTTTGATTAATTCCCCCGTACCATAGCTGGTGGTCTTTAAAGGGGTTCGTTGGTCTCTAGGTACGAGATGCAACCCTGACGCGGACGCCATTTCGATCACCGCAGTGGTGGATGTATTCCCCTCTACAGAGCCTAAAATGCCGTATTGTGCCTTCACCGTATTGCCCAATGGCCCCGTCACGTCAAGATCAATAAAATGCCCCTTAGTCGCGTCCACCATAGATTGCACCGTTCCTTCACCGCCATCCGCCATCGGTACTTTGACGTATTGAGCTCGAGGAAATACCTGACGAAAGCCCACCTCAATGGCATTCGCCACTTCAAGAGCGGTTAGGCTTTCTTTAAAAGAATCAGGGGCAATCACAATCTTCATATGGACTCCGTTAATGATGTATTTTCACTAGAATTCGACCTCGCACTTGTCCATCAAGCAATTTGTGGGCCGTTTCTACTACATCTTCTAAGCCAATCTCTTCTCCTATGGCAACGAAGTCTTCGGGTTGCAGCAGCTCACTGAGACGCTGCCACGCTTCTATTCGGTCAACTTTTGGACGCATCACGCTGTCGATACCGATCAATTTGACGCCTCGTAAAATAAACGGCGCAACGGAAGCAGGGAAGTCCATGCCTTGCGCTAGGCCGCAAGCGGTTACCACACCACCGTATTTTGTGCTTGCACAAGCATTGGCTAACGTGTGGCTACCGACACAATCAATGACGCCAGCCCAGCGTTCTTTTTGCAAAGGCTTACCCGGTACAGAAAGCATGTTGCGATCAATAATGTCGCTCGCGCCAAGGCTTTTCAAATACTCGCTTTCTTCCATTCGACCCGTGGAAGCCACCACCTGATAACCCAAACGATTAAGTAATCGAATCGCAAAGCTGCCCACGCCACCGTTGGCGCCCGTTACTAAAATCTCACCGGAATCTGGTGTCATACCTTGCTTTTCCAGTGCCAACACAGACAACATCGCAGTGTATCCCGCTGTACCTATTATCATAGCCTGTTTAGGGTCTATTCCCGTCGGAAGTGGAATTAGCCAATCGCTTTTGAGGCGAGCCTTCTCCGCCATTCCACCCCAATGGGCCTCACCGACACCAAAACCGTTCAACAGTACCCAATCACCTTGCGCAAAAGCGCCTGTGTCACATTGGGTGACTTTCCCCACTAAGTCGATACCTGGAACCATAGGAAAAGAGCGCACCACGGGGGATTTCCCGGTAATTGCCAAACCGTCTTTAAAGTTGATACTGGTGTAATGCACATCTAGCAAAACATCGCCATCAGGCAGTTGGTTTTCGTTTAGTTCAACAAGGGATGCCACGCTTTTCTTGTCTTCTTGAGTTATCAGTAATCCTTTGAACATAATGACCTCTATTTTAGACCGATCGTCTTTATTATTTTTTGAACGAAATGGCTTGCACAAAAAAATGCAAAAAAATCTCTAACGGTTGCGTACTTTTTACTAAGCGAGCCCGGTGAACAGCGCCTTCCCAGCCAATCCAAAAGGCTTGAGCGGTATTTTCAATCGAATCCTGCAGCACTATCTCCCCTTGTTGTTGGCCTAGCCATAAGCAGGCGGCCATGCGTTGCTGCCAGCTGGCATAGGTTGCTCTGAGTTGCTGACAAAAAATCTCTGACAAAAAAGCGGATTCTTGCTCCAAATTTCCCACCAGACAACCACGAGTAAACTGATGACGTACCATACCGTCTTGAGCATCTTGGGCAAAACGCTGTATTCGTTCCAAAGGAGGAAAGGACGCATCCAACAAAAAACTGTCCAGTTTTGCATCGAAATAACGACCATAACGCTCCAAAACGGCCAAACCGAAGGCTTCTTTGCTCTGAAAATAGTGATAAAAAGACCCTTTAGGGATACCAACAGATTGTAAAATAGATTCAATACCCGTATTCGTAAAACCGGTTTCAGTCAGTACTAGCATACCGGCTCGCAGCAAAGCCTCTCGAGTTTCCAAAGCGTCTGTGGTCTGCTTTTTTGGCCGCCCGCGACGGGGTTTAGGACTCTCACTGGCGGCACTATCGGATTGATCAAACGTAGGGAGCAAATTCTGATACCTGGATAATAAAATACTGTGTCTGATTAATTTAGACCAGTTGTCTATTTAATTCAAGCATCTCATATAACGGCGTCTTCTCTTAGCTTGTCTTTTGTCGGCGGTGCACCAAAGTAGCGCTTATAATCTCGACTAAATTGATGAATGCTTTTGTAACCCACTTTTAGAGCAATTTGACTGACATTTAGGTGGCCTTGATTTAACAACATTTGCGCTTTCAAAAGACGCAGTCGCTTCAAGTACTGCAAAGGCGAAGACCCTGCGATGGCTTTAAAATGGTGATGGAAGCTTGAAACGCTCATGTTGGCGTCTTCGGCAAGCTGTTCCACCCGAACATCTTGATCCAGTTGTAGATGCATTTGTTTAAGAGCATTCACGATCAATGAAAAACGCCCTTGATTTACCACTAAAGCCCGTAAAGCCGCACCTTGTGGGCTTTGCAGGGCTTCAAAAATGACCTCTCTCACTCGACTTTGCCCCATGACTTTGGCGGTGTATGGATCATGCAACGCTTTAATAAGGCGAGACACAGATTCGATCATATCCTCACTCATTGGGGCGGATGACATGGGAAAATGAGTTACAGATGGCTGTAAGTTATCTTCAGGAGACACAGTGACCAACTCAGATAATAAGACAGGGTCAACATCAATAGAGACACCCAAAAGCGGTTCTTGTTGGCTGGCGAAAGTTTCGCATTCGAAAGGCAGAGGCAAGGTTTGAACCAAATAGTGTCCAGAATTGTAGTGAATTTCACGATCACCTAAGTAGCCTATTTTTTGGCCCTGAACAATAATAGTGAGCCCAGGCCGATAAATAAGAGGCATTCGAGGTAAGGATTTTGCGCACTTCATTAGACGAACATTGGCAATTAAGGTATCAGAAAAACCATCTTCGTTTACCAGAGGTTTGATCAAATCTATTAAACTATTTCCCGTCATTTTTGAGGTACTCATCAGCCAATATTCATGAATTTATTATTCAAATTAGATTGTGTAGGAAAAGTTAAGTTTTTGCCACTTAGAGAAATAGGCAAAACAATCCCAAGAATGCACAACACAAAGCTAACGTATTTACTCTACACTGGTTAGGATCTATTTCATGTTCAAACACGGGAGTAACCGTTTATGAGTCAAGCAAAATCCTATGCAGCTCTTTCTGCAACCACCCCTTTAGTCCCTTTTTCTTTTGAGCGTCGCACATTGCGTGAAGATGATGTCAATATCGACATTCTCTATTGCGGTGTTTGTCACTCAGATATTCACATAGCTGAAAGTGATTGGGGGCCCAGTGAATACCCTGTAGTTCCTGGCCACGAAATTATTGGACGTGTGACGGCCATTGGTAACAAGGTTAGCAAATATAAAGTAGGCGACATTGTCGGTGTGGGTTGCATGGTCGATTCGTGCCAGCATTGTTCCCACTGTGCTGCTGATTTAGAGCAGTACTGTCAAGATGGCCCAGTAGGCACTTACGGTGCCCACGATCTGATTGATGGAACGTTAACCTATGGTGGTTACTCGGATCACATTGTGGTCCGTGAAAAATTTGTTCTGACTATTCCCAGTGCATTAAATATCAGTAAAGCCGCACCTTTATTGTGTGCTGGTATCACCACGTATTCTCCGCTTCGTCACCATGGTGTCAAAGCCGGTGATAAGGTGGGCATTCTTGGGATGGGGGGGCTTGGCCACATGGGCGTGAAATTTGCGAAAGCGCTGGGAGCCGAAGTGACCATTTTCACTCGTTCAGAAAGCAAAGTCGCAGAAGCGAAGAAACAAGGAGCGGATCACGTTATTGTGTCGACAGACGAGGCACAAATGCAAGCGGCAGCGTTTCAATTCGACTATTTACTCGACACCATTCCTGTCCAGCATGATTTAAATCCTTACTTACACTGTCTGAAAGTGGATGGCACACACATCTTAGTGGGATTAATTGAGCCAATGAATCCTCCCGTCCATTCAGCAAACCTTGTTCTAAAACGTCGTGTGCTTACTGGCTCGCTGATTGGTGGCATTGCCGAAACTCAGGAGATGTTGGATTTTTGTGCGCAACACGACATTGAGTGTGATGCTGAGATGATCTCAATTCAAGACATTAACCAGGCTTACCAGCGTTTGAAACAAGGCGATGTAAAATACCGCTTTATTATTGACATGCAAAGTCTAAAAAATCAGAAATAAGCGCTACAGCAACACAAAGTATTCTTCAAACGCCAGCGACACACTCAGTGTCGTTGGCGTTTTTTTTCGTCTTATGGAAACCCTTTTGCAGTAAAAAAACTATACACAAGCTTGACGTTAGCTATTGAGAGCGCGTTTTTCATAAAGTTACACACAATATTAGTCGCTTTTTAACGCATTCAACCTTGTGTACAAGTAGTAAGGCGATTTTGTCAAGCTACTCACATGCCATATTATGCACATTCTTTATTGAGCAGAAATGTGAAGTTTTCACTTTTTTTATTTTTTTTGCCTGTGGATTGTTTTTTGGGATCGCGACGTGAAAAAAGACGTTTTAACTCAATAAAAACTATATTTTTCAAACACATAATAGAAAAAATAATTTTTTATAGGCTTGTTGATAAGTATGGTGATATATCGATAAGAAGTTTTGCACAGTTTTTAACAACTCAGAGCAAAAAAAAGCGGCCTGTATAACTAGGTACTTTATGCACAGGAATGAGTTATCCACACCACAGGTAGTTACCCCCTCTCTTAACAAGATGTTATCAACATAACTGTCTGCTAAATATGATTTTTTTTATGTTATGCACAGATTTTTTACTACTACATAAACATAACAAACATAAAAAGAAATATATAATATACTAAGTTATTAATATTGATGACCGGGTAATTAAGGTGGAGGCGTCTTTCTTTTTCAAAATTAGCCGATATACTAGGCCACCTTATCGAATCTGTTCGTTTTTTATTCATTTACTCACAGTTATTCAACTTATATTTAGCTTAGTCAGAGGTTTATGTGGATTTCCCAAGTCGCTTTGATGTGATTGTGGTTGGTGGTGGTCATGCTGGTACAGAAGCCGCTTTAGCCGCTGCTCGCATGGGTGTAAAAACCCTTTTGTTGTCACACAACATTGAAACATTAGGACAAATGTCCTGTAACCCAGCCATTGGTGGTATTGGGAAATCACATCTTGTTAAAGAGATTGATGCGTTAGATGGAATCATGGGGTTAGCAACAGACAAAGCTGGTATCCAATTTCGAACCCTCAATTCTCGTAAAGGACCTGCCGTAAGAGCCACTCGTGCTCAGGCCGACCGCATCCTTTACAAAGCCGCCGTGCGCGAAAAACTGGAGAACCAAGAAAATCTGTGGCTGTTTCAACAATCGGTTGAAGATCTCATCGTTGAAAATGGCGCTGCTCGAGGCGTTGTCACACAGACAGGTATTCGCTTTAACAGCAAAACCGTAGTATTGACAGCAGGTACCTTTTTAGGCGGCATTATTCATGTGGGTTTAGAAAATTACTCTGGTGGACGCGCTGGCGATCCTCCATCTATTGGCTTAGCTCAAAAGTTGCGGGCATTACCGTTCCGAGTTGATCGTTTGAAAACGGGTACACCACCACGTATAGATGCACGTTCTGTTGATTTTAGTCAGATGCAAGCACAGCCTGGCGACGACATAACGCCAGTCATGTCCTATATGGGCAACCGTCAAATGCACCCAAGACAAATTGAGTGTTTCATTACCCATACCAATGAAGTTACTCACGACATTATCCGTGCAGGTATGGATAGATCACCTATGTATACCGGGGTGATAGAAGGTATTGGACCGCGTTACTGTCCTTCTATTGAAGATAAGATTGTTCGATTTGCGGATAAAAACTCGCACCAAATCTTTATCGAACCGGAAGGGTTAACCACACACGAGTTGTATCCAAACGGGATTTCCACTTCATTGCCATTTGATGTGCAAATTGAACTGGTTCGTTCGATGAAAGGCATGCAAAACGCACACATTACTCGTCCTGGCTACGCAATAGAATACGATTATTTTAACCCTCAAGATTTAAAATACTCTTTAGAAACAAAGCATATGCCAGGTTTGTTCTTTGCCGGACAAATTAATGGCACCACTGGATACGAAGAAGCGGGTGCGCAAGGCTTGCTTGCTGGTTTGAACGCCGCATTACTAGCACAAGAGAAAGACGCTTGGACACCACGTCGTGACGAAGCCTATTTAGGCGTGCTGGTGGATGATTTGATCTCCATGGGAACCAAAGAACCGTATCGCATGTTCACCAGTCGAGCAGAATATCGTCTCATTTTGCGAGAAGACAACGCGGACATGCGTTTAACAGAAAAAGGGCGTGAACTGGGTTTGGTTTCTGATGAACGATGGGCGGCTTTTTGCAAAAAACGTGACGCCATTGAATTAGAAACGCAGCGTCTTAAGTCCAGCTGGATTGTACCCAATTCACCTGAGGCTGAAGTCATTAATCCAAAACTAGAAACGCCGATCACCCACGAGTACAGTTTGTTAGATTTGCTTAAACGTCCGAATATTGTTTACGCCGATGTAGCAAATTTAAAAAATGCTCTGGATGAGCCCGTTGATGAGCAAGTGTCTGAACAGGTACAAATTGCTGTAAAATACGCGGGTTATATTTCTCGTCAAGCCGAAGACATTGAGCGTCTACGTCGTCAGGAAAACACGGCGTTACCCGATGATTTGGATTATTCAAAGATGGAAGGTTTGTCAAATGAAATCAAACAGAAGTTGACTCAGTTGCGTCCAGCCACGCTTGCAGCCGCTTCTCGAATTCAAGGAGTCACTCCTGCCGCCGTGTCTTTACTTCTGATTCATTTGAAAAAACGTGCCATTGCACGCAAAAGTGCCTAGAATCATCAGCCGATAATCCTCAATGGCTAATAATTTAGAGAAATGGATCGACTGTGACACATTTTGACACCATTCAAAAAGGCGCCCAACAAATGGGCGCCCCATTAACTGATCAAACCATTCAAACGCTGGTAAACTATCTAACCATGCTGGAAAAATGGAACAAAGCCTACAATTTGACCGCCATTCGTGACATTGAACAGATGGTTTCTTTGCATCTGTTAGATAGTTTAGCGACGCGGCCATTTATTACAGGGGAACGCATTATTGATGTTGGAACGGGCCCAGGTTTGCCCGGTATGGTTTTGGCCATATGTTTCCCTGATAAGCAATTTACTTTGCTAGACAGCAACGGAAAGAAAACGCGCTTTCTGACACAAGTTAAAATGGAGCTGGGTATTCGTAACG
>CAZBUC010000026.1:14649-14800 GCA_964494965.1 uncultured Maribrevibacterium sp. | reverse complement strand
AAACTTTGACCAGCAGTACCCGTCAACTTCAAGGTTAATGGCACATCAGACATACCTTGGTTACCGTAACGCTTCGCGATCTCACCAGACAAACGGGCACCGATAGAACGGTCACAGTTAGTCACATTAAACTCGAACTCACCGCCTTCTT
>CAZBUC010000026.1:9742-14639 GCA_964494965.1 uncultured Maribrevibacterium sp. | reverse complement strand
TGTCTCCCACATTTTCAGCGCCAATAGGCCTTTATCATGAGGTGGGTTAAGCGGTGTAACACAGTATTGTGGTTTGTCCGCTGGAATCAGGTCATTGTTTAAAATAGGAGACAAATCTAGGTTGCGTTGCTTATCGGTTTCACCGGGCAACAAGGCCAATAGATCCGTGCGACCAATCAAATCTTGTAGACTGGATACACCCAGCTTCGCAAGCCACAGACGCGTGTCTTGTGCCATGAACAAGAAGAAATTCTTGATCATCTCAACCGTACCAATGAAGTGATCGTCCCGCAGACCTTGGTCTTGCGTCGCTACCCCTGTTGCACAGTTATTCAAATGACAAATGCGTAAGAATTTACAGCCCATGGCCACCATAGGTGTCGTACCGAAGCCAAAGCTCTCCGCCCCTAAAATAGCCGCTTTCACCACGTCTAGGCCGGTTTTTAGACCGCCATCGGTTTGCAGGCGAATTTTGCCACGAAGATCATTGGAGCGAAGCGCTTGTTGTGCTTCCGCCAAACCCAACTCCCAAGGTGAACCCGCATGACGAATAGAGGTAATCGGGGAAGCTGCGGTTCCCCCATCGTAACCAGAGATAGTAATTAAGTCCGCATAGGCTTTCGCCACACCCGCCGCAACGGTTCCCACACCCGGTTCAGAAACCAGTTTTACAGACACTAACGCCTCTGGGTTGACTTGTTTCAAATCGAAAATCAGCTGAGCCAAATCTTCTATTGAGTAAATGTCGTGGTGAGGTGGTGGTGAAATTAGAGTCACGCCAGGAACAGCATAACGCAGACGCGCAATCAAACCGTTCACTTTACCACCGGGTAACTGACCGCCTTCACCGGGTTTTGCCCCTTGTGCGACCTTAATTTGCAACACTTCAGCATTCACCAGATATTCTGGCGTTACACCGAAACGACCTGAGGCGATTTGTTTGATCTTAGAGCGGCGCTCTGTGCCATGACGAGCTGGGTCTTCCCCACCTTCACCAGAGTTAGAACGACAGCCTAGTTCATTCATCGCTTGCGCCAAGGCTTCATGGGCTTCTGGCGATAAGGCACCTAATGACATACCCGCGGAATCAAAACGCGGCAAGATGCTTTCAATGGACTCTACATCGTCCACAGGAATGGCTTTGGCTTTCTCAGACAAGGCAAACAAATCACGCAACATAGACGCTGGACGCGTATTAACCAGCTCCGCATATTTAGTGAAGTCTTCAAACTTACCACTGCCCACCGCTGTTTGTAGATTGCGCACTACATCTGGGTTAAACGCGTGGTATTCCGCATTATGGACGTATTTTAGGTAACCGCCATGCTGGATCGGTTTGCGTAATTTCCATGCGTTGCTTGCGATCGTCGCTTGCTCGCGTTGGAAATCTTCAAATTTCGCCCCTTTAATACGATTGGCTACCCCTTTAAAACAAAGATCCACAACGGCGTTATCCAAACCAATGGATTCAAACAACTGCGCCCCTCGATAGGACGCCATAGTCGAAATACCCATTTTAGATAGAATCTTCATCAAGCCTTTATTAATGCCTTTGCGATATTTAGAGTGACACGCAATAGGGTCACCCAACACTTCGCCTTTATCTATCATGTCGTTGATTAAGCGATAGGACAAATAAGGGTAAACCGCTGTCGCACCAAAGCCTAATAAGACGGCAAATTGATGTGGGTCACGGGCAAACCCCGTGTCTGCAATAATGTTAGAATCACAACGTAAACCTACGTCAGATAGATGGTGATGCACCGCTCCAACCGCCATAGGCGCAGGAATAGGCAAATGGCCTTTTTCAATGTCACGGTCAGTTAAGACCACCATGACGGCACCGTTTCGCACCACATCTTCTGCGCTAACCTGCAGATTTCTAATGGCTTGCTCAAGGGAAACGTCTTCTGGATTGTAGTTGGTGTTCAGACGCACCAAACGGAAACGATGATCCTCTAATGCCAACAAACGACTGTATTTACGTGGCGACAATACCGGCGATGACATGATAATACGATTAGCGTGTTTGGGCGTTTCTTCAAATAAGTTCCGCTCAACCCCGATGCAGGTTTCCAACGACATCACGATAGATTCACGCAATGGATCTATGGGTGGGTTAGTAACCTGAGCAAACTTCTGCCGGAAATAGTCTGTCAAAGGACGTGTCTGGCTCGACATCACGGCCATGGGCGTATCATCCCCCATGGAACCAACGGCTTCGTGACCACTTTCGGCCAGCGGACGGAAAATTTGTTCGCGCTCCTCAAAAGACACCTGAAACATCTTTTGATACACCAACATCTCATCCTTAGTAAAAGGAATAAATTCTTGCGTGGATTCTTCCAGCAGCGATTCAACACGAATGGCTTCTTGCTTCAGCCATTTTTTATAAGGGTGAAGAGATTTCAGACGGTTATCAATGTCTTGGGTGTGCAACATTTTGCCAGTTTGTGTGTCGATAACCAGCATTTGCCCAGGGCCAACACGGCCTTTTGCGACCACATCTTGAGGCTTATAATCGTATGTGCCAATTTCAGACGCCAAGGTAATGAAACCATTTTTAGTCACTACCCAACGAGCAGGACGCAAGCCGTTACGATCCAGCATACAGATAGCATGACGACCATCGGTCATAACCAAACCGGCTGGGCCATCCCAAGGCTCCATGTGCATAGAGTTATATTCGTAAAATGCACGCAACTCTGAGTCCATGTTTTCTACGTTTTGCCATGCTGGTGGAATAATCAAACGCGCCGCACGGAATATATCCATCCCCCCAGTGACCAAGACTTCTAACATGTTATCCATAGAAGAAGAATCGGATCCTGTCAGGTTTACCAAAGGCTGTAAATTTTGTAGTTCAGGTATTAAAGGCGAACGCAACTTATTGGCACGCGCCAAAGCCCAGTTACGGTTACCTTCTATGGTATTGATCTCACCGTTGTGTGCCAACATCCGAAATGGCTGAGCAAGTGGCCATTTTGGCAAGGTATTCGTTGAAAAACGTTGATGGAACACACAAATAGAGGTCTGCAGTTTTTCATTGCCCAAATCTTTGTAAAAAGAAGGCAAATCTACTGGCATCATTAAGCCTTTGTAAGACAACACCTTGTCTGACAAGGAACACACATAGAAATTCTCATAGTGTGCCAAAGCGATTTCTGTCTGACGACGAGCCACAAATAAACGCGTCGCAAACGTACGAGCATCCATTCGATTACTGTCGATAAACACTTGCTCGATACGCGGTAAACACTCTTCCGCAATGCGACCAAGGCAAGACGAATCGGTTGGTACTTCTCGCCAACCCACTACATTTAGCGCTTGATCTTGCAATTGTTTGGTCAGTTCGTTGCGCTGTTCTTCTGCTCGCGCTTCATCTTGATCCAAAAACACCATGCCAATGCCGTACAAATCCGACAAGGTGTGTTGAAATAAATTGATGGCTTCGTTGCGCAAAAACGCATCCGGCTTCTGAATTAAAAGACCACAACCGTCACCCGTTTTTCCATCAGCGGCAATACCACCGCGGTGCGTCATACTTGTCAAAGATTGGATCGCTGTTTTTAATAAATCATGGCTTGGATTGCCTTCCATATGAGCAATTAAACCAAAGCCACAGTTGTCTTTGAACTCGCCAGGACGATAAAGGCCTGCATTCATACACCAACTCCCACAGTTGAAACGTAAAAAATAACTCTTAGATATAAATCGGCTAGTTAGATGGCGGGGTAAAAAATGTAAGCGGTGAAAAATTCTCTTTAAGAATGACTACCATTTCCCCAATATGCCATCAAAATTGGAAAATCATACTACCCCGATGGAGGGAACTACTCAAATCGACTTAGACCTAGGTTATGTTATTTTGGCGTTTTTTAGCGGGGGTTTAGCGTCATATAATCAGGACTTAGAGGATTTTCTACGGCTGGGGTTTTTGCAAACAGAAATTTCCACTGTTCATTCAGGTTTTTCAGTGGAATACAGTGATTTTTACCAAATGAAGCAAAAACTCGAATAAAACGGCATAATGCGGCGCTTTTACCGCACTAAATCCTGCTTTTGCAGCCTGAAGAAGCGTCTCATCCACTCAGTATCCAAACTAAATGACAGCCTATTTTGGTTTATTGGGCCTTTTGGATGTCGTCTTGTATACCACGAGCGCTTCTAGCCCAAGGGTTTAAACGACGTAGATCCTCAGGCAGGGATTCGGCCGCGGCAATGGCTTCACTGCGGTTACGGTAAATGCCATAAACCACCACAAACCAATCTCTGTCATTGTGTTTTGACTTGAAGTAGCCAAATGAATCCACACTGCCTTGATCCCGAATAAATTCTCTAACCGTATTTTGGTTATGCGTTCCTAACAATTGTAAAGTGTAACGATTCGGATTTTGCGACAACCACCATTGTGTTTTATCAAATCTGTCTGGCGTGACAGCAGGTGAACTTGGCACTATTGGAACGGGCGGTGTTGGCGCTACAGGGGCTGCTTGATTCGATGCAATAGGCGCTTCAGAACGAATCGGCGCCGAGGTGATCGCGGGAGTGGTCATAGAAGGACGTTGCGCCGCCAAGCTCTCTGACATGCTGATAGGAGGCACAGACGTACCAGCAGGAATAGGAGGCAATATGATCTCGCCTTCTTGCCCAATTCGACGCTGCATGGCATCCATTCGAGCGATCGTTTCAGCGGATGATTGCCCCTGTCTAAGCGCCAATGGGATAGCATTGCCGTTTCTATCATCTGCAACATCTGTATTAGGGGTACTGGACTGGTCGGAAAACAAAACGGCGACCAGAATCCCCAGCATCACCAATGACAACAAAGCCATGTGCGCCAGTGGAAATCCCATTGCTAAATTCAGCCGAAATGCCGATTTCTCAGGTTGATTGC
>CAZBUC010000026.1:0-9732 GCA_964494965.1 uncultured Maribrevibacterium sp. | reverse complement strand
CATCATGGTCTGGGCAATTTGATTAATTCGACCGGGATAGCCTCCCGACTCTTGATGGATTTGTTTCACCTGTTTTTCATTAAACGGCAAATTGATCCCGCCCCCTACCGCACGGACACGGTGCAACAGGTAAGCACGAGTTTGCTCCAATGAGTAAGGCGCGAGGGTAAAAGAATGACTTAATTGTTCATAACGAGAACGCTGATAAGCGTCTAGATTACGAGAAAGTGAATACTCACTAAACAACACCACATGGGGAACGGTTTGACTTTCTGTGGCCAATGACATCATGTCGAGCAGCATACTGACCGCGTCTGTGTTTAGCTCTTGAGCATTATCAATAAGCACTAGGGTCGACTGCCCTTTCTCATCCAGATCATGAGAAAGTTTCAGCAGAGGACCAAATGTGGTTTCATTGGGTGGTTGTGTAAAATGACCGGCAAAACCCACATAGATGGCTTGTAGCAACTGCCCTGCGGTCATCAACATAGTGGCTTTAACGTGACTCACCACTGTGGTGTCGTCTTGATGTCGAGCAAACTCCATTAAGAAACGACTTTTTCCGCTGCCCTGTGGTCCTTGCACGACCGATAATAAACTGCTGTAGCGACTCAAATGCTCCAATAACGCCAGCTGCTGATTGCCTTCTTCGCTGGCGAAATAAGCCGAGCCGTCTTTCGAGCCGAAAGGATCCCTCAGCGTCGCCTTTGGGGGCTGATTGAGCGCATCCTCAAGATCAAACTGGAAGTCTGGCTTAGACATATGAGTCCTTCAACAGTAAATCACCAACAATAAATAACCCAAAATCACTCACAAACAATCAGTAAATAGACAGTCAATCTGCAGGCTGGTTAAGCCTTGACGGCTTGCTTACTGGCTTCTATAGCATCTTCAAGACAGGCGTTGAAGGCGTCTATAGGGAAATCCGACGTCACCACAGCTGTGCCTAAGTCAGCAAGTAATACCAACCGTAAATTGCCATCTAACACTTTTTTGTCCAGCGCCATGCGCTCAATAAACTGATCTGGCGTCATGGTGCTCGGTGGCAAGATAGGCAGATTAGCCGCTTGAAACAGTGCCACTGATCGACCAACATCTTGCTCCGTAAGATTGCCCATACGCCAAGATAGGTCTACCGCTAACACACTGCCCGCAGCAACCGCTTCACCATGTAACCAGTTACCGTAACCCATTTCGGTTTCAATGGCATGACCAAAAGTATGGCCTAAATTCAAAATAGCACGAAGACCACCCTCCCGCTCATCTTGCGCGACTACATTCGCTTTTGCCAGACAGGAACGATAAATCGCATTACTGATTTTGTCATTATCCAACGCCATTAGCTGAGGCATTTCTTGCTCCAGCCAATCAAAAAATGGCGCATCGCAAATCAAACCATACTTAATTACTTCCGCCATGCCTGCAGATAACTCTCGCTGTGGCAGAGTGGATAAGGTATCAATATCGATAATCACCGCTTGCGGCTGGTAAAACGCACCGATCATGTTTTTTCCAAGCGGATGGTTCACCCCGGTTTTACCGCCTACAGACGAATCTACCTGAGACAATAAGGTTGTCGGCACTTGAATAAAGGGTACACCTCGCTGGTAGGTCGCAGCAGCAAAGCCCGCCATGTCTCCTACCACGCCACCCCCTAAAGCAATCACCGTCGTAGTGCGGTTATGCTTGGCTTCTAGCAAAGCCGACATGATAATCCCATAGGTGTCTAGTGTTTTATAGACTTCGCCATCTGGCAAAATACAGGTATCAACGTGGTAATCTTCAGACAGCATAGACACCATAGCCGCCAAATACAAAGGGGCGATGGTATCATTGGTCACTATCATGACTTGCTTGCCAGAAATGGCGTTATCGAAAAGGGCTTTTTGATGAAGAAGGCCTTGGCCGATATAAATAGGGTAACTGCGATCACCCAGATCAACGGTTAATGTTTGCATCAGGATACAATAATCTCCGTATTAAGATGGCGTTTAATCGCCGCCAATACTTTGTTGGCGACCGACCTTGGATGACGCGCATCGGTTTCAATAACCAAAGTCGCTACCTCTTTATATAAAGGATCGCGTACTTCAAACAGCTTTTTTAGGGTCGCTCGTGGATCACCCGTTTGCAAAAGAGGACGATGGGTACTTTTTGAAGTCCTATATAGTTGCTGAGCGACCGAGGCATATAAATACACCACTAGCGCATTTTCATGCAGAATATCACGATTTTCTTCGCGCATAACGATACCGCCACCCGTCGCCAATACGCAGTCTTGAGTTTTTGACTGTACTATGTCGGCTAGTGCTTGAGTTTCACGGCGACGAAAGCCGTCTTCACCTTCTTTTTCAAAGATCCAAGAAATGTCGGCACCGGCGTTATCTTCTATCACTTTATCTAAGTCATAGAATTCTTTGCCCATTGACTGGGAAATCAAGCGACCTATCGTCGTTTTTCCCGCGCCCATGGGCCCTACTAAAATAATATTGGGGACTTTTGTCATTGTATTCAATTACATCGGAATTAAGCAGATTTAGACCGTGGCCTAGTTATCTGACATTTGTAGCAGCTTTGGTGTAATAAATACAAGCAATTCAACCTTTTCTTGCTGTTCAGTACGCCTTTTAAACAGCGCACCCACCCAGGGTATGTCACTGAAAAACGGCACTCGACTTTCATATTCAAAACGCTCTTCGCGAAAAATCCCCCCCAACACCAGTGTTTCTTGGTTTTTCACCACAACTTGCGTGTTTAAACGATTGGTTTTTAAGCTGGGTACACCATTAACGAGATCACCAACCGAGTCTTGGTGGATATTGAGCGACAATAAAATGTGGTTGCCCTCTTTTACAAGAGGAGTCACTTCTAGAACCAAGGCGGCTTGACGAAACTCGACGCTCACTTTGTCATCATTAACGGTCTGATATGGCACTTCTGTACCCGATTCAATGCGGGCAGCCTGCCCTTCAGAAGTGACGATTTTTGGCTTTGAAATCACATTAGCAAGTCCCTCACTCTCCATCATGTCTAGAGTAAATCCCAATAGCCCCGACCCACCCACGCCTGATAACCCCAAACTGGCCGAAGGAGCCAAGGCGCCTAAGTCCACCGCGCCACCAATAGAAGAACGGATGCCGTCCGATAGCTTAGCTTGCCAGTTCACACCAAATTGGGATTGGGCCGTTCGACTTACTTGGGCGATCTGCGCGCTAATTTCTATTTGCCTGAGGGGGGAGTCAAGCCATGCTATGGTTTCCTCAATGTCGAAGAAGGAGTCACAGCGATTCGCAATAATAGAATTGGTTCTCTTATCGATAATTAAAGCCAGAGCAGGATACAAGGCCTGCAGATGCGCACCAACCGTTTCCGCCTTCGCATGCTTTAAGATCCAATAGGCTCTGGGGCAATTTACAACAGCGCCTTCACTTTTTGCTACAACCGGAGACTGATCAGGCAATAACACCGCTACCTTGCCTTGCCACTCAAGCTTTAAGTTAGGCTGTTGGCCAACGGCTTCCATAACGTCTTTCCAACTGGCGTCTTTGATAGAGAGCGTTAAAACATCGTCTATTTCTGGACTAATAATGACGCTTTCATTCATCTGTGATGCCAACCAAGGCAGGACTTCTTGCAATGAGCGCGACTCAAAATACACATCCATCGCTGGCACAGTTCGAGACGCCAAGAGCGCACCAAGCAAAAAAAACGTCTTCCATTTCTTAGTCATCTTGCCCCCTTGTGATACCTGACAATATCGTTTGCGGCACCCCATCTATTGCTACCAAGGTAATGGACTGCAAGCTCACAGACTGAACGGTGACGCCCGCTTCTGGCAACCAGGCTCCTGCTGTGACCCATTGGAGATTATTCTGATAAGAAATCAACGCCGAGGCATGCGCGTCATTTCGCATGGTCGATAGAATCTGCCAATCATTAGGATGAAAGCGGTCTGTTCGTAATCTGACAGGCAACCAGTTTTGATGAGTCCGGTTTTCAACGGGGTGAGTTATATTCATCTCTAGTCGCCCGTACCAGTGACCATTTTCTTGCCTTTTCCACACCGCTGAACGCAAGGTAAGAGCAAATTTTTCTTCGACTGTTTCCTGAAAATTTTGCCATTCCAAAATAGAGGCGGTGCCTTCAACTTGCCATTGAGTCGGTAACTCCTTTAAGGTGGTAATAACCTTATGTTGCACCCAAGGCATATCGCTGAATACGACGTGCTTTATGCGTTGAGCTTGATGTTGGATCTGCTGCCACATTTTATCAACTTGGTTCTCCTTCGCTGAGTGAATACTCACATCACTCAGCGCCCTTGATAAAAATGGATACCAAACCGCCGCTTGCAAACCAAGCAATAAACACACAAGGGAGCCTTTTATATCAAGCGCCAAAAAATTTTTATTGTTGATATATCTTGATAAAGGCATCTACCACCTCCTTTTGATGACTGACAGAGACGCCTTGATGTGGCTGTTGCTCAAGCTCCCAATGCCAGTCCGGATAGCGTGTACGCCACTGAGTTAACAGCCTATCCAAATCTTGCTGCGGTAGCGTGATGTGCAAATAAGTTGGCGGTGTTTCTGCTACGAAGTGACCAAGCCGAACGGAATCAGGTAAACCTTGTATTAAAGAAAGCGTTGAATGGATAAAATCATCGGAACTCAGCTCAGACGACCATTCTTGCTGAGCAGCACGTTTATCCTGATAACGCGACACCATCTCGCTTGTTCGACCCTCAAGATGTGCGTAATACAAAAACGCGGCACCGTGTAACAGCAAGCTCAACCCGATCAACCCCACCCAAAGACGTCGGGCGTGTTTATCATGCTCAGCTTCAGGTTGGTACACTGACAGTGAGTACTGGGAGCACCTTGACCAAGACAGCCCTCTTTGCGCAACTTGATGACAACAACTCTGTGGCACCAACAAACACGATTTTGTCCGATGCTTAAAAGGCGCCAATAGTTGCTCAGCCCATTCAGGACGGCAAGCAAAGACAGTCAACACAAGGGTCTCTTGGTCAACTTCTTGATATTGATAAGAATAAAGCAACGAATCTGGCGCAGAAAAGGTGGTTTCTGCTGCAAAACTTAGGGCAGCCAAGGGCCGAAGGGATGGCGATATGCGATCTTCAATTCTATGCTCAGAGACAGACAACCAAGCATCGGGCACTACGACAATGCAACGACCTGCTTTTGCCAACGTATCAGCTGACAGGGTTTGCTGAATAGAAGCGAGCTTAGTGGCGTCAGGGAGCGCGTTGTCTGAAACGCCAGACTGAGACAATCGAGAGTAATTGGCGGGGGCAACGAGCGTACAACACTCGGCAGAATAAATGGCTAGCTTAAAGCGAGATGGGAGCTTCATATTTCATCCTTGAAATGATAAGCGAATAGGTATTTATTATGTGATAATTTTTTATGATTTTTTAGACAATAACACGATTTGATGCAAATTTAACCGACTATTAACGGTTTATCTTCGGTATAATCATTCTTTTTTTACCCAGCTCTCACTTAGGTTTATATGGCTAAGACACTCAAAATACTTCTTCTTTTAGGCGTTCTTGGCGCATTAAGTGCGGTTGGCATTGCTTATGCTGTGTATTACAACGTAAAAGACAACATTCCCTCCGTTGCCGAACTAAAAGACATTGAGTTGCGCATTCCCCTTCGTATTTACACCGCTGACAATAAGCTAATTGGTGAATTTGGCGAGCAACGCCGTACACCAATCCGTTTTGAGGACATCCCCGAAGGGTTAGAAAACGCTATTTTAGCGGCCGAAGACAGCAATTTTTACCATCACCCTGGCGTTGATATCATTGGCTTAGGTCGGGCCGCTTTTCAACTGGTGACTACCGGAGAAAAGCAAGGTGGTGGCAGTACCATTACCATGCAGGTTGCACGTAACTATTTCTTATCTTTCGAACAAACTTACACACGTAAATTTACTGAGATTTTTATTGCGTTAAAAATGGAGCGCGAGTTAAGCAAAGAAGAAATTCTTGAGCTATATGTGAACAAAATTTACTTAGGGAATCGCGCCTATGGATTTGAAGCCGCGGCCCAAGTTTATTATGGTAAGTCACTCGATCAACTTGACCTCGCTCAGCTTGCGATGATCGCCGGATTACCTAAGGCCCCTTCTCGATTTAATCCAGTGGTCAATCCTTCCCGATCCCTCATCCGTCGAAATTGGATACTTCAGCGTATGCTGTCGCTGGGTATGATAGATAAAGACGCTTATCAGACAGCGGTGGAAGCCCCTAACACAGCAAAGAACCACGGTGTTAGACCCGACATTGAAGCAAACTACATCGCTGAAATGGTCCGATTGGAGCTTTATGGTACCTTCGGTGATGATCTATACAACAACGGCATGACGGTATACACCACCATTCTCTCAGACCGCCAAAAAGCGGCTAACGACGCCATTTATCGTGGCGTACTCGATTATGATATGCGCCACGGCTATCGTGGCTCTATTGAAACTCGAATCGATTTAATCGACGCCCCACTTGATGAACAAACACAAACTCTGCAAGATATTCCACGATTCCGTAACTGGCAAACAGCCTTGATACTGTCTATAGAAGATACGACGGCGGACGCTCGCTTAGCCAATGGGCAACGCGTCACTCTGCCATGGGATGCCATAAAATGGGCAAAAGCCTATATCAATGAAGACACTTGGGGACCCGCTCCAAGCAAGGTAGCTGACGTATTAGTGCCCGGCGACATAGTGCGCCTTCGACCCGACAGCGACGTTGAATGGCTATTAGCGCAAATACCCACGGTACAAAGCGCATTAATCTCATTGAACAGCAAAGATGGCGCGATCGAAGCCTTAGTGGGTGGATTTGATTTTTTTGAAAATAAATTCAACCGAATAACCCAGTCCAAGCGCCAACCTGGATCTAATTTCAAACCCTTCATTTATGCTAATGCATTGGACAAAGGCTATACCGCTGCCAGTATTATTAACGATGCCCCAGTAGTATTTAACGACACTAATTTGGCGTCTGCATGGCGGCCAACAAACGATGGTGGTAAGTTTTATGGGCCAACTCGCCTACGTCAAGCTCTCTACCGTTCACAAAATGTGGTATCGGTTCGACTGCTTGATGAACTGGGTATACGATCCACTCTAGACTTTTTAAAGCGATTTGGATTCGATACGAATGAATTACCGCATAACCTTTCCTTGTCTCTGGGCAGTGCAAACTTGTCTCCCTTACAGATCGCGGCAGGCTACGCAGTTTTTTCCAATGGTGGCTATCAAGTTCAACCTTACTTAATCAGCAACATTATTGATAGACACGGAGAAAACGTCTTCCAAGCCGCTCCAATCACTGTCTGCTCTACCTGCACGCCGCTGGAAAAAACCACCAATAACGAACCTCAAACGGGCTTATTCGAAACAGCGCAAGGCATTATTAATCTGCCTATAGCGCCACAGGTATTAGATCCAGAAGTAAACTTTATTGTTTACGACATGTTACGAGATGTTATCAAATATGGTACCGGTCGACGTGCCCGTGTACTCCAACGGGACGATATCGCAGGTAAAACAGGCACCACTAATGACGGGCGTGACGCTTGGTTTTCAGGTTTCAATGGCGACATTGTCACATCAGTATGGAGTGGCTTTGATAACTCAACGCCCCTTGGTCGCGGCGAATGGGGTGGCTCTGTTTCATTACCGTCATGGATAGACTACATGCGCAGCGCTTTAAAAGACACACCACCTTCGTACGTACACAAACCGTCTTCATTGGTGACCGTTCGTATTGATCCTAATACAGGTGAGCGAGCTGTGCCTGGGCAAACTGACGCGATTTTTGAGATCTTTAGACAAGGAAATGTGCCGCCGCAACGCAATATTACCCTCCCTATTTTAAGCAATGGGGCAAGCAAAGACTCACAAGAAGACGCTCAGCAAAATAACATTTTAGAAAACTTATTTTAGCCGAGGTGTTTTTGACCACAGCATTTTGAACACTCTGTTTTTAGGCTGAAAAAAATAGTAAAAAAAAGCGATGCTTGATATAGCATCGCTTTTTTACATTAAAGTAATCGCTTAAGCACCAAAGTGCTCAAGGTTTTCAAGCGGGTAGAAATCTGGGTATGGAAGCATTGCTACGCCAGAGTCTACTGCGGCTTGAGCCACAGCAGCAGAAACAACGTTCAGCAAACGCGAATCCATCGGTTTTGGCAAGATGTACTCTTTACCAAAACTTAATGGTGCACCGCCGTACGCTTCAATAACATCCGCTGGCGCTTCTTCTTTAGCCAAATTTTTCAACGCATGCACTGCAGCCACTTTCATTTCTTCATTGATCTTAGTCGCACGCACATCGAGCGCACCACGGAAGATGAAAGGGAAGCCAAGTACGTTGTTTACTTGGTTAGGGTAGTCAGAACGGCCTGTTGCCATGATCAAATCATCACGAGTGGCACGAGCTAACGCTGGGTCAATCTCTGGATCTGGGTTAGAACAAGCAAAAACAACAGGGTTGGCCGCCATTTTTGACAACTGCTCAGCCGTCAATAAATCTGGGCCCGATACGCCGATAAAGACATCAGCCCCATCGATGGCGTCATCAAGCGTACGCTTGTCTGTGTCAATCGCAAACATGGCTTTAAACTGATTCAAGTCATCACGACCTGAGTGGATAACGCCCTTACGGTCCAATACAAAAATATTGTCACGTTGCGCACCACAAGCAATGATCAGCTTCATGCACGCTGTTGCAGCGGCACCCGCACCCAGACACACAATCTTCGCATCAGCAATGTCTTTACCTTGAAGCTCAAGGGCATTCAAAAGACCCGCTGCGGTAACGATCGCTGTACCATGTTGGTCGTCATGGAATACAGGGATAGAACAACGCTCAATTAGCTGACGCTCAATCTCAAAACACTCAGGCGCCTTGATATCTTCTAGGTTGATACCGCCGTAGGTATTAGCGATACGAGCCACAGTATCAATGAAGGCTTGTGGGCTTTCAGATTCCACTTCTACGTCAACCGAGTTAATACCAGCAAAGCGCTTAAACAATAGCCCCTTACCTTCCATAACAGGCTTACTGGCCAAAGGACCTAAGTTGCCTAAACCTAAAATAGCCGAGCCATCAGAGATCACAGCAACCAAGTTGCCTTTACCAGTGTAGCGGTAGGCGTTTTCAGGGTCTTTTGCAATTTCACGGCAAGGCTCTGCTACACCAGGACTGTACGCTAATGCAAGGTCACGTGCTGTGGCTGTTGGCTTGTTAATGGTAATGCTTAATTTTCCTGGAACTGGGAATTCATGATAATCCAGTGCAGCTTGCTTTATATCTTCGGCCATTATGATGTTTCCGTCTCTTATGGTGTAGTTAATTAATATTATCGTAGACAACTGGCGTTTTACTCAGTGGCTTTTCAAATCCAATGCGGTAACGCCTTATAATTTTAGATTGTCAGAATAGTCGATCTCGGCACCACTTTAAAGCACAAACCCATAGGTAATTTCTATCTACCAAAAAGCCGTTAAAGACTTAGGGTCTCGTAAATCATTCGGGTGCCTTACAGTGAGTACCCAAGACTTAAAAGCGGAGTGTCGACTTTTTCTTTGATGCTGCCACCCCCTTACCTCCACGGTTTTACCTTCAAGGTAAAACGCTTTTTGTGCAGGCCAATAATCAAGGACATTAGGTGGCAGATTAACAACAAGATCCTGGTC
>CAZBUC010000025.1:0-15067 GCA_964494965.1 uncultured Maribrevibacterium sp. | reverse complement strand
GTTGTCTGTTATCAGATTTCCAGCTTTCATGATAAAAGGCTTGTAAAACGTACCAAATATGGTACGTGTTTTCGCATGGATGCCGATATGACTCTTGAAGTGGTTTTTTACCGAACGGAATCGGGAAATGAGCCGGTTCGCGCGTGGTTGCAGGAGCTGAGCAAACAGGACAAAAGGGTAATCGGTGGCGAGATTAAAACGGTTCAATATGGCTGGCCCATCGGAATGCCGGTGGTTCGAAAAATGGAGCCCTGACCATGGGAAGTCAGGTGTCGGCTTGATCAACCTATCGCTCGAATTCTGTTTACAGTAAAGGGTGAAAAGATGATCTTGCTGCATGGCTTCATCAAGAAATCCGAGAAGACACCTCAAGCTGATTTGCAATTGGCAAAAGATCGAGAAGCCAACCTGGAGAAGTAACATGAGCAAATACATTGGTAGTAACTTCGATGATTTTCTGGAAGAGGAAGGCATACTGGCTGAAACCAATGTTGTGGCTATAAAACGAGTGGTAGCTTGGCAGATTCAACAGAAGATTGAACACGAACATTTATCCAAAACAAAAATGGCGAAGTTGATGAAAACAAGCCGCTCTGGATTGGATAGACTGCTTGACCCAAACAATACGTCTGTCACGCTTCATACCTTGGATAATGCTGCGAGAGCGTTAGGCAAAAAGCTAAAGTTAGAGCTTATTTAAAAGGTTACGGTCAATGACGTAGGTCTGGGTTGTTCAGCCAGTAGAGTAAATAACCCTCTTGAAAGTGAACATGTTATTCTGGAGGCTGATTAGCACTGGTTCCATTTTCAAAACATTTCAAAAAGAGACCTTGTATGAAACTGTTACGTATCATTTCTATTTTAGAAGGCACTTCGCTTTTGTTGTTGCTTTTCATTGCTGTGCCATTAAAACGTCTGTTGGATATGCCTGAGTATGTGAGCATGATTGGCCCGATTCATGGTGGGTTGTTTATCTTGTTTAATATTCTTCTGGCGTTAAGTGTGGTTCGTTATGGGGTTTCGTCAAAACATGCTTTGATGGGGTTTGTCGCGTCTTTGCTACCCTTTGGCAGTTATGTTTTTAAAGCGAAGGTCTTGAATAAATACGAGTAATCGTATTTTTTGCTGTGTCAGATTACCGTTTTTCCCATTGAAACAAAAAAGGCCTTTGTAGATTCAAAGGCCTTTTTTTTGGTGCTGTCTCATCGCGTTAGAGTTTGAAAAAGCTGACTCTTGTGGTGAGTTTTTTCGACAGTTGCGCTAGGCGCTCGCTCGATTGGGCGACTTGTTCTGATCCAGCGGCGCTTTCCATGGCGGCTTCGTGAACTCGGGTGATGTTGAGGTTCATGTCTTCCGCCACGCGTTCCTGTTCTGAAGAGGTTTGCGCGATCTGGGTGTTCATGTCGTTGATCGCCATGACTTCATCACGAATACTCGCCAAGGCTGAGCGAGCCTCTTGCGTTTGATCAACGGTTTTTTGCGCTAGCTCACGGCTGGTGTTCATGATGTCAGCGGCTTTACCAGACCCTTCTTGCAAGCGGACTATCATGTTACTGATTTCACTGGTGGATTCTTGTGTACGCGTGGCTAGTGAGCGAACTTCGTCTGCGACCACTGCGAATCCGCGGCCATGCTCACCGGCCCGTGCGGCTTCGATGGCGGCATTTAGGGCTAACAAGTTAGTTTGTTCTGCGATAGCACTGATAACGTCAGTGATTTTTTCAATGTTGCCACTGTCATCGGACACTTTTTCAACGGTTTGCGATGCCAATTCTAATGTCTTCGACAAATTCATAATAGCTTCTGCCGTGGCGTTCACTTTTACGTTACCGCTTTCCACTTCCTTGTCGACTTTTTTCGTTGCTTCGGCAGCGTGACCAGCATGGCCTGCTACTTCAGAAACCGAGGCCGCCATTTCGTTAATGGCCGCCGCCATCTGTGTGGTATCAGAAGATTGCTGACGAAGACGGCGGTTATTTTCATTCGCTGTGGCGTTCAGTTCAGACGAAGCAACACCTAATTCGTCGGCGGCGCTGCGCACGTCGAGGATGATCTGCTGTAGACGCGATACCATGGCGCGTACGCTGCCAATCATGCTGTTGGGGTAGTCAGTGTCTATTTTAACGTTTAGGTCACCATCGGCAATGCGTTGAACCAAGGCCGCCACGTCTTCTGTCTCTCCCCCAATGCGCGACTGTATGCTACGAATCAAGGTAATGGCGACCAAAACACTAAATACCGCTGCGATCAGTGTGACCACCAACATCAAGTTAACAAAGGTACTGGCCACGCCCATGACAAGACCGATGTCATCGTTGATGACATCCTCTTGGTAATTAATAAAGGCGTTAATGCGTTTTAACCACTCAGTATAGTTCGGCGAAACCTCTTGCATTAACAGCTGGGTCGCGTTGGTCGTGTTGCCTTGTCTTGTGATATCTAACAAAGCTTGCGTCACCTTCTGTGTTGTCACCTCAATGTCTTGGATGGCTTTTAGCAACCTTTTTTCTTCCGCGGTTGTTTCAGGCAACACCATCAACTGGTTCATTGATTTAGCCGATTGCTGATAAAAAGAATCCAGCTGCTTTATCAACGCCAATTCTTGATTCAAACGTGCTGTATCAGATGCCAATACCGCATCACGCACGGCAATGGCACGGTCATGCACGCTGCCACGAAAGTTAATGGCATTACGTTGTTTTAATGTAGCGCCATCGCGCACGCTGGTCAGTGTGTTATCAATGACATTAACTCGCTGCATTCCAACTAATGAAATCAGAAGCAGTAGAGCAAAGATCACTCCAAATCCAAGCCCCAAACGCTGCGAAATCTTAAGTTTGCTAAACATAGTACCCATCACCTTGTAAATAAAGAGTCACGATTGACTAAACATCAGCCAAAGATTGGCAGCGTAGACCGCCCCCCTAACAAAAACCAGCCATAAAATGTAAAGATACACAAATACCCCCCACGCGCCAAAAAAAGTAATCCAGTGTTGTTGTCACTGCGTAAACATGAACTGGCCTGTGTAACTCTTAGTATTTTATTCTTAAAATAACATCTTGTGACTAAGCACAATTGTGTCCTGGCTCTATTTAATCTGTTTCATCTCAGGTGGGTATTTTCATGCGTGACAAAATCACCGTGGTTTGGTTTAAGCGTGATTTAAGGTTGTCTGATCACGCGCCTTTAACCGCAGCGTTTGACGCACCTTATCCCACACTGCTGATTTACAACTTTGAACCCATGTTGCTTAATGACGCCCACTACACCTTGAGACATTGGCGCTTTGTGTGGCAATCCATTGAGGATTTAAACCAGCAGCTGGCACGCTTTAACGGCGAAGTATTGGTTTTTCGTCAGGAAATGTTGGCCTTGCTCGCGCAGCTTCATCACCAATTTGACATCCAAGCCGTCTATAGCCACGAAGAAATAGGGTTAAAGAACACCTTTGAACGCGACCTTAAGGTCAAGGCTTGGTTGGCCGAGCACCATATTGCTTGGCATGAATCCCCCACCGGTGCAGTGGTACGAGGAAAATCAAGTAAGGTTGATTGGCAAACACATTGGTACCGAACCATGGAAGCCCCTTTGGCAATGCCTAACTGGGCCCGTTACCAAGCGGCAACATATCCTGACTATCAGCCTCCCGAGCTAGATCCAGCCTACTTCATCCCTGTGCCGGCATTTCAACAAGGTGGCCCAAAAGCCGCCAGAGACGTCACCAAGAGCTTTTTTGCGTCGCGTGGCAAGGGCTACCAAAAAGGCATTTCCAGCCCAAGCCAAAGCCAAGAACATTGTTCGCGCCTGTCAGCGCATCTTGCTTGGGGTAACGTGAGCATTCGACAGGTTTATCAAAATACGGCCGCCTTTTATGGTAATGCCCCCTACGGCTGGAAAAAACCCTTACGCGCTTTTTTGTCTCGCGTTCATTGGCACTGCCATTTTATGCAAAAATTTGAGCGGGACTGTCAGATGGAGTACTTGCCACAAAACATGGCTTATACCCAGTTTGCTTACCGAGAAGATGATCAAGTGGCGACCGATATTGAACGATTTAAAGAAGGTCAAACAGGGATTCCCATTATTGATGCCTGTATGCGCTGTCTTAAACACACGGGCTACATTAACTTTCGTATGCGCGCCATGCTGGTCAGCTTTATGACCCATCACATGAACATCCATTGGCAGCAGGTCAGCTTGCCATTAGCGCAATATTTTCTCGATTTTGAGCCTGGTATTCATTACCCGCAAATCCAAATGCAAGCCTCGGTCACAGGCATTAACACCATTCGTTTATACAACCCCATTAAACAATCTACAGAAAAAGACGCCGACGGTGTTTTTATACGCCGCTGGTGCCCTGAACTCAAAAACTTGCCCGATGAATACCTGCACCAACCCTGGCTACAACCGCCTATGGAAGAAATTTTTAACGACTTCACACTCGGAACAGATTACCCAAAACCCATTATCGATCTCGAAAAAGCCGCCAAAGAAGCACGCGATCGATTATGGAACTTTCGCAAACGCAGCGATGTACGCCACGCCTCAAAAGCCGTCTTGGCTCGTCACGGCATGACCTCAAAGAGATAACCATGGCCCATAAAAAACCGTATCTGCCAGAAAAAATCTGCTTAGCCTGCCAGCGCCCTTTTACTTGGCGAAAAAAATGGGAACGCGACTGGCCACAAGTCAAATATTGCTCTGAACGTTGCAAGCGTCAGAGCAAACGAGAGTGATACGCTGCACCGTGTCTGTTGCAAGATCACAGCGATGAATGCTTGATGCTTTCTACTTCTGTGGCCATTTTTTGCAGAGCGTCCCAAACATTGGGTGCCGCAGCAATAATGTGGTCACCTTTTGAAAATGGCCTATCTTTGCAATAAGGCGCCGTCACTCCGCCTGCTTCATCAACCAATAGCAAACCGGCTAAACAATCCCAAGGCTGGATATGGTTTTCATAATAGCCTCCTAATCTTCCTGCGGCGACACTGGCCAACATAAGCGCACCCGAGCCGTTGCGATAGTACATGCCACCGCTAGCCAGCAAGTGTTGAATCAAGTCAACCGACCACTTCATGTTGCCACGCGCACTGACGCCTACACCAATCAGACTATTGTTCATTGTAAGTCTGGTATTGGGCTGTAAACGTTTACCGTTTAAATACGCGCCTTGTCCTAGCTGCGCCGAGAACGTCTCTTGATACTGTGGCGCGTGTATGACGCCGGATACCGTGGTCATGTCTTTGCAAACGGCAATAGACACACACCAATGCGCTAATCCTGCAAGAAATAAACTGGTTCCATCAATAGGATCTATCACCCATAAAAAACCACTGGTTCCTTCCGTAGAACCATACTCTTCCCCGAGCACGCCATCATCGGGAAACATTTCCGTTAAACGATCGCGTATGAACATTTCTACTTCTCGATCCGCACGCGAAACAATGTCCTGTGGGGTTGCTTTGTCTTCGATAACAAGCTCATCACGGTTTAAAAAAAATTCCTGCGCTATAGCGCCAGCCTCAACCGCCAGTGTCTGAGCAAATACATGACGAGAAGAAATGGATTGGGTATCACTTAACATAAATAAGGTCCTGTTGCTGTATCTTTAAATTGACCCGCTGGCCGCGCTGAACTCTTGGTTCGGCAATGGTTCGGGATACTAATAATTCACCAAAACTCGTCATCACTTCATATTCCATACGGCTGCCTAGATAAGTCGCTACACGAATCTCGCCAGTGAGGCCCTCTTCTTCTGTTTGAAAAGCGATGCGCTCTGGACGTATTGATAAGCGTGCGTTGCCATTCTCGCCTGCCATAGGAATGCGCCAATCCCCTGCTTGAAATAGATTATTATGAATATGACCACTAATGAGATTGGCGTCTCCAATAAAATCCGCAACAAAAGGCGTCTCAGGGCGATCATAGAGATCCTCTGGCGTACCAACTTGGACGATTTGTCCTGTATTCATCACCACAATACGATCAGAAACAGCCAAGGCTTCTTCTTGATCGTGAGTCACATAAATCGACGTTAGACCAAACTTTTGTTGAAGCTCACGAATTTCTGAACGAACTTTACGGCGTAATTTTGCGTCCACATTGGACAAGGGTTCATCGAATAACAAGACATCAGGTTGCTGTACAATGGCCCGAGCCACCGCCACTCTCTGCTGTTGCCCCCCTGACAGCTCAGCAGGCAAGCGTTTATCTAACCCCTGCAACCCCATTTGTACAATAATCTCATGGGCTTTCTCACGAGCTTCGGTTTTATTTTCACCACGAGTAACAGGGCCATAAGCTACGTTATCGAGCACTGTCATGTGAGGAAATAAAGCGTAGGATTGAAACACCATACCTATATTTCGATCTGCAGCGGCCTGCTGACTCACATCCTTACCGTGTATGAGAAATTTCCCCGTGGTCGGCAATTCCAAACCCGCGACTAAACGTAAACTGGTGGTTTTACCACACCCTGAAGGCCCAAGAAAGGTGACTAATTCGCCACGTTTGATGCTTAGGTTAATCCCATTTACGGCGACGGCATCACCGTATTTTTTTACTACATTGATAAATTCAATAGCCGTTTTTTCTGTCATGTTGCATTCCCATTGGCTAAATTTGTTGCCGTATCGCGGCGTAATTCACTGCGTCGACCTAGTGTACGACGCCCAACCATCCATCCCATGGCAGCTATACAAGCCATCATGACTAGCATCAATACAGCAGAATAGGTAATGGCAAGTGCATACTCTCCGTTCTCAACACGCCCCATTATGTAGGCTGTTGCCATGTTGTGACGGGCGCTGACAAGAAAGATAACCGCTGAAACAGCTGTCATTGCAGTCACAAACGCATAAACAAGCGCAGTGAATATGGCCGGCTTTATCAGCGGCAATACGACTTTTTGTAATGTCACTCGGCTACCCGCGCCTAGGGTTTGGCTAGCTTCTTCCATTGAGCGATCAATTTGCGATAAAGCCGCCATGCCCGCCCTCATGCCGACAGGCATATTTCGGAAGGTAAAACAAATGACCAAGATAATAAGCGTTCCGGTGATGTCGACTGGCGGCACATTAAATGCCGCAACATAAGACACTCCGACCACAGTACCCGGGATAGCGAAACTTAACATAGTGCCGAACTCAAATTGCCGTCTTCCAGCAAATTGTTGTCGAGTAACCAGCCAAGCGGTGAGAATACCAATAGCCGCCGTGAATGGCGCCGCTAAGGCAGATACCCAAAGTGTGGTTTTCAGAGAACTCCACGCAGAACCATACAATTCAACGCCTGATGAACTGATATCAAAAGAAAACGCCGTATTCAAATGGTGAAATGTTGGGCTCAGATCCCAGCGACCAATGTCATTAACAAACCCGCCTAATAACACTATGCTGTACACGGCTAAAGTAAGAAAAACAAAAGGTATTACCACGGCATAGGACGCTACTCGAACCGTTGAAGGCAGAGGAGAGGCTAAACCCGCATCAGACTTACCCGTTACGGTGACATAACTTTTCTTACCTAACCAACGGTTTTGCAGCCAAAATGCACCTAAGGTCAGCATCAACAAAATAATCGAAAGCGTGGCAGCATCCCCCAAGTCGTAGCGAGCTCCAACCACCGAAAAGAATATTTTCGTCGATAGCACTTCGTAACCACCACCCAATACAATGGGGTTACCAAAGTCCGCTAAGCTTTCGATAAAAGCCAGTAAAAAAGCGGCGGCTAAACCCGGTCGTAAAAGCGGTAATGTGACCGTCCGAAAAGTCTGTAACGGCTTTGCACCCAGCGTTTTTGACGCTTCTTCTAATGTAGGATTAATGGCTTCTAACGTACTTAGTAGCACCAAAAAAGTCACAGGAGCAAACGCCAACGTTTGTGCGATTAGAATCCCAGGAAGTCCGTATAACCAACGACTTGGAGTAAAATCAAACAGATCCGCTAGAAAAGTCGTGACTAATCCTGTGCGGCCAAACAAAACGATAATAGCGACGCCAACAACGAAAGGGGGCGTAATAATCGGCAGAATGGCAACGACGCGCAGACTTCTTTTATAACGAAAATCTGTACGTGCCACTAACAGCGCCAGTCCTAAACCCAGTAATGTCGAAGTAAGCGCGGCCGAAACCCCCAATACAAGAGTATTGATGACAACACCGCAGCGGCCACTACCTTGAATACAATCTAAACGCCAAAGATCCGCTGCTGTGGCACGCTGCCAAAAACTTTGTAGACCAAAACCCCCTTCTGGCGTAGCAAACGCTGCCATTCCTAACTTAATAATGGGAAAGAAAACAAATAGCCCTAACAGAGTAGCAATAAACACGACAGCCGCTGAGGCAAATCGGTCGCCTTTGCAGAATCCCGACAGCGCAAGGCAATGGGATAAAAAGCCCAATGTCGCGACAAAGAATATCAGACCACCGATACCTAGCCCTGTTTGCCCGTGAGTCGAATCCTGAAATAATGTGTTTATCCATGGCATTAGCGGCCCATTGAGACCGATCAATGCCGCTTGAAAAACAGCATATGAGAGTATTAATAATACGGCGGCGAAAGGCATCCAGTTAATAAGGCGGGCACCGTAACGCTGTATAACCAATAATATCAACACAGCCAAAACAATAGGCCATAGCCAATCTCGACCGGCTAATGCATGAAACACAGCGCTTGAAAAAACGCTTTCAGCGCCTTGTGGTGCGACCTTGTACCATGGCAGCAAAAGCACACTGATGAGCATACAAAAAAGCCAGGTATACCCGGCTCTTTCAGTAGTGAACCAATGTGTCATTAGCGTAACGATCCTATTTCAGCGTCCCAACGTTTAAGCAAACGGGCGCGCTCAGTGCTAGAACCATACAATTCAAAGTTATAGTCAATTAACTTAATATCTTCTAAACGCGGTGCCTGTTTTGGCGTTGGTGCATTTTTGTTTGATGGGACCTGAAAGGAATTAGCTTGCACGGCCAACGCTTGCGCTTCTGGGGTTAATGCCCAGTCGTACCACATACGTGCCGCTTTTGGGTTTGGTCCACCAGCAATAATACTCATAGAGCCGATTTCATAACCCGTGCCCTCACAAGGAGCAACCGTAGTAATAGGCGCACCCTGCACTGTTTGTTTTACCGCATCATGCATGAAAACAATACCCACCGCCGATTCCCCTGTGCTTGCTGCACGAATCGGCGCGCTGCCTGACTGAGTATACTGGCTGATGTTGTCATTCAAACGGCGCATGAAGTCAAACGCTTCATCCTCACCAAACAACTGAACAAAAGTAGCGAGCATGGTATACGCCGTGCCTGATGAATTAGGATTAGCAACCTGCACATCATCACGGAAGCGTGTATCCACTAAGTCTGCCCAACACTTGGGCGGATTATTGCGCACTAGATCTGTGTTATAACCAAACCCTAGGCCACCAGCATAAATGCCAACGGTACGATAATCGGCAGAACGTGCTTGTCGTACCGCCCAATCTTGTAACTCACCCAACTTTGGAGACTCATAGCGATCAGTCAAACCTTCCTGAGCGGCCTGCATGTGTGGATCGCCCGTTCCGCCCCACCATATATCCCCTCTTGGCTGGCCATTTTCGGCGCGAATTTGGGCGTAGGTTTCACCAGATGAACGACGTGTCATCAGCACATTAACTCCCGTTTCACGACGAAAAGCTTCGGACATAACTCGACACCAGTCTTCATCGACAGAGCAGTACAAAACTAACTCATCAGCCTGCGCGTGCGCCTGTTGCGTTGGGAGTGCCAACAAAGAAACCGATACACCTGCAATCGCTAAGTATTTAAACATGACTATATTTCCTAGTGGATTTTGTTAAAAAACAATAACCCCAGAAGATGACGACTTAGTGACCAACAGATGACCGATTAATGACCAACAGATGACCAATAGAACAAGAGTCAACAAGATACTCAAAAGAGAAAATAAATAATCATACTCTTTATAGCGAAAAACTATTTCATTAAAATATTAGAATAACCTAATGTATTAGTGTAAACAAAAAACAACACACCCACTTACTTTAAAAGGAAATTGTTATGTCACTTCGAATTAATGACACTGTACCGAATCTAGAGCTGGAGACAGACCAAGGGACATTCCATCTTCATGACTGGATTGGTGACAGTTGGGCGATTTTATTTAGCCACCCGAAAGACTTTACCCCTGTCTGTACAACAGAATTTGGCGCTGTTGCACAGCTCGCGGCCGAGTGGGAAAAAAGAAACACCAAGGTTATCGGTCTGTCAGTCGATGGTGTAGAAGAGCACAAGCAATGGAAGGCGGACATTGAACAGCATTCTGGTGCAAAAGCCTCTTTTCCTATCATTGCGGATGAGTCTTTAGCGGTATCTAAAGCACTCGATATGTTGCCGGCAGAAGCTTACCTTCCTGATGGCCGTACTGCAGCGGATTCCGCCAGTGTTCGCGTTGTGTTCATCATGAGCCCTAATAAAAAACTTCAATTATCAATGACATACCCTATGTCTGTGGGCCGCAACTTTGCCGAGGTTTTGCGTGCTTTAGATGCACTACAAGCCACTTATGGTGTCCCAATAGCCACGCCTGCTAACTGGACGGTAGGTCAAGATGTGATTGTTGCTTTGTCGCTCGATAATGATCAAGCGAAGGCAAAGTTCGGTGAGATTGATATCAAATTGCCTTATCTTCGCACCACAAAAATGCCAACAAAAGAGTAAACCATTGAACGGTTTTTCTAACCCATAAACCGTTCAAAAATTGACTCGGTATTGAAGCCAGCTCGGATCGCCCGCGCTGGCTTTGTTTTGGACTATAGAGTTTTTAAGTACCAGAGTTTTTAAGTGAGTTTTTTAGAGGGATGCAATCTAAACGGTTTTTTGAGCCGTATGAGTTAGGGTTGAAATAACAAAATAGTCACATGACAGGGGCAAGCAATGAAATTAGGTTTAGTTTGGTTTGGTAATGATTTACGTTGTGCCGATCAAAAGATGCTATGGCGGGCGGCACAAGACGTGGATCAGTTAATTTGTGTCTATTGTGACGAGCCCCATCATAAACGCCCAAGCCGCTATGCCACACAAGGCATGTCGCCCCAACGTCGTGGCTTTTTAAACCAAGGTTTGGACGATGTGGCACAACAGCTACAGGATTTAGGTCAAGTTTTGTATGTCAGCCAACTTGATGCTTTTAATAGCCTAAGTCTGTTGCTCAATGAATGGCCTGTTTCTCATATTTATCGCAATCATCACGGTGGTTGGGATGAACGCCAGGCACTCAAACGCATTGCAACGCTCTTTCCCGATGTGAAAATCACCATGGATTATGGATTAAGCCTTTTTGAACCATGGCAGCTGCCTTTCCATGTCAACGATTTACCCCATTCGTTTTCAAAATTCCGACGCCTCGTTGAGTCCATTGATATTGCTTCACCTTTACCTAGAGTATTAGAACTACCACCGGCTCCCGATGTGAAATTTGAGACAATAACAGCGTGGAAAGCCAAGCCCATTGATGACAGCGCGTTGTTCACGGGTGGAGAATTAGCAGCTCAACAACAGCTTAGCGATTATTTTTCTACTGACTTGCCAAGTTCCTACAAAGACGTACGCAACGCACTCGATGGTTGGGAAAACTCGACCAAGTTTTCGCCCTGGCTTGCGCAAGGCAGTTTGTCAGCAAGACAAATAAAAACCATGTTAGACACCTACGAAAATGACAAAGGTGCCAATGAATCCACTTATTGGATCTATTTTGAATTGCTGTGGCGCGAATATTTTCACTGGTATGCAAGCTGTCACGGTAAACAGTTATTTTTAGTGGAAGGTGTGTCTAAACAGCGTAACCAAGGCAGTTTTTATGCCGAACGTTTCCGTAAATGGTGCCAAGGCAACACCCCCTACCCAATTGTCAACGCCTGCATGAAACAGCTTAATCAAACCGGGTACATGAGCAATCGTGGGCGCCAAATCGCGGCAAGTTGTTTGATTTATGAGTTAGGCATCGACTGGCGCTATGGGGCAGCCTATTTTGAACAGCAGCTGGTCGATTATGATGTAGGATCAAATTGGGGGAACTGGCAGTATATTGCGGGAGTGGGCGCAGACCCTAGAGGGGGCCGGCGTTTTAATTTGCAAAAGCAAACCGAACAATATGATCCTCAGCAGCAATTTATCAATAAGTGGCAAGGTCAAGAGTTTGATTCGCAGCTGGACTCAGTCGATGCGGCTGACTGGCCGATTTACCCACAGTAAGCTCGGCCCAATTTGCAAGGTATCGAGACACGTCTTGTCATAATACCGACATCAAAGTGTCGCGGTTTTGACACAATATCACCTTAGTATTCGGGGTCAATTTACATACTAAGGTGATCTTGTCATGAATCTAATCTCAGAAATGAAATTGGCTACGCTGCCTGTACTAGTGGGACTCGCCGTTGCCAGTACAGGTTTGCAAGCCAGTGATTTATCTTCTCGTTTTACCGATACTAATGGCGACATGACGGCCGATGCGCCAACTAACGCCAAAGACTGGATTGATCCAAGCACATTAGTATTTGCTTACACGCCAGTAGAAGATCCTGCCGTTTATGCCCAAGTGTGGGATGGCTTTCTCAAACACATGGAAAAGGTCACAGGTAAACGCGTGCAATTCTTCCCTGTGCAGTCTAACGCAGCGCAACTAGAAGCCATGCGTGCCGGTCGTTTACACGTGGCTGGCTTCAATACAGGGTCTAACCCTATTGCCGTTAACTGCGCAGGCTATGTACCTTTTACCATGATGGCTCGCAAAGATGGCAGCTTTGGTTACGAGATGGAAATCATTACTCGTCCTGATTCTGGTATCACCCAGATCGCTGATATCAAAGGACGTAGCCTTGCTTTCACTTCACCGACATCAAACTCTGGATTCAAAGCCCCGTCTGCTTTGCTGTCTGCTGAGTTCAACATGAACGCGGACACGGATTTCACTCCGTCGTTTTCTGGCGGTCATGACAACTCTATTCTTGGCGTCGTCAATAACGACTACGATGCGGCCGCCATTGCCAACTCGGTACTCAAGCGTATGATCTCAAGAGACGTTGTTTCTCCAGCGGATTACACCACCATTTACAAATCTCAAACCTTCCCAACCACCAGCTATGGCCATGTTTACAACTTAAAACCCGAATTGGCGGAAAAAGTTAAATTGGCGTTTTCTACGTTTGAGTGGTCTGGTTCCGATCTGGAAGCCGAGTTCAAAAATTCGGGCGAAGCACAATTCATCCCTATTACCTACAAAGAACATTGGGAAGTCGTGCGTAAAATCGACAACGCATTGGGCACGTCCTACAACTGCAATTAATCTGGGTTTAAAAATACGTTGTTTTAACCCCTCTTATGAGGGGTTACTTATTTCTAGCTCTAGGAGCCAATGATGTTAACCATAGAATCTCTCAGCAAGTCTTACCGCTCTGGCGATAAAGCCCTGACTGAGGTCAATATGACCATTCCCAAAGGGCAAGTCGTCGCCTTGATCGGCCCCTCTGGCGCAGGCAAAAGCACCTTGATCCGCTGTGTAAACCGCTTAGTCGAGCCCACGCAAGGCACTATTTCCTTAGCGGATACTCAAATTACCCAGCTTAATAGCAGCCAACTGCGATCAGCAAGACGCCGCATGGGCATGATTTTCCAAGATTACGCACTGATTGATCGCTTATCTGTGATGGAAAACGTGCTATCAGGTTATTTAGGGTACACAGGTTTTTGGCGTAGCTTTTTACGTCGTTACCCTCAAGATGTCATCGCAGAGGCATTTCGCTTACTTGAGCGAGTCGGCTTGGAAGCCTTTATCGACAAGCGCGCTGATGAACTCTCTGGCGGACAACGTCAACGCGTAGGCATTGCGCGGGCGTTACTGCAAAACCCACAAATCTTGCTGGTCGACGAACCCACAGCGAGTCTAGATCCAAAAACCTCGCGCCAGATTATGCGTTTGATCAAAGAGTTGTGCGCAGAACGCCAGCTATCCGCCATTATTAACATCCACGATGTCTCTCTGGCGCAACAGTTTGCCGACCGAATTATCGGCCTTAAATCTGGTCAAGTGGTGTTTGATGGCCAGCCAGAAGCCCTCGATACCGACATGCTGACGCTTATTTATGGCGAAGAAGATTGGAACCCTCAGACGGAAACAGAAGAGGACGACAATGCAAATCAAGCTGCCGAGTCCACCATGCTGAACTCCAAGGCCGTGCTGACATGAAAACTGACCGTATCAATTTGGCCCGCCAAGGCCAGTGGAAACCTTTGCCGCTAATCTCAAACAAGGGCTACCGCTATGCCTTAGTGCTCGGCGTTGTGGCGTATTTTTGTGTGGCGTTTTTAAGCATTGACGTGAACTGGTCAAGGGTAGCCGAAGGCATGGGCCGTGCGGCGCGTTTCTTATCGGCCTTTTTACAACCCGACTTCACCAGCCGCAGCCAAGATATCATCGATGGTTTGTTAGAATCCTTAACCATGACCTTCACATCCACCGTGATTGGGATTTTGCTAGCGATTCCTGTGGGCATTGGCGCCGCGCGTAATCTCGCCCCTATGCCTATTTATCTGTTTTGTCGCTCTATCATTGCTGTTTCACGGACTTTTCAAGAAGTCATCATTGCCATTTTATTTGTGGTGATGTTTGGCTTTGGTCCATTGGCAGGCATGATCACCCTCGCCTTTGCCACCATAGGTTTTATGGCAAAACTGCTGGCCGAAGACATTGAAGACATCGACGAGCGACAAGTCGAAGCCATTCGCTCTACGGGAGCACGTTGGTTACAACTGATGAACTATGCGGTGCAGCCTCAGGTCATGCCGCGTTTAATCGGTTTGTCGGTTTATCGCTTGGACATTAACTTCAGGGAATCCGCCGTGATCGGTATCGTCGGTGCCGGCGGCATAGGTGCGACACTCGATACATCGCTCAGCCGTTACGAATATGACACGGCCGCCGCCATACTGCTGATTATCATTGCCATTGTGATGTTTACAGAATACTGCTCGGGTTATATCCGTAGGTGGGTACAATAATGCCA
>CAZBUC010000024.1:5257-15237 GCA_964494965.1 uncultured Maribrevibacterium sp. | reverse complement strand
CTGGCTCTCGTATGTTGCCCTCGTATAACTTCGTCGGTTTCGAGCAATACGAGCGTCTATTCAATAACGATCGCTGGATAGTGGCACTGACCAACTTGGGTGTGTTTGGCGGTCTGTTTATCGCTATTTGTTTGTTCCTTGGCGTGACATTAGCCGTTTTTCTGGATCAAAAAATTCGCGCCGAAGGGGCGATTCGTACCATTTATCTTTATCCTATGGCGATCTCTTTTATCGTCACAGGTACGGCCTGGAAGTGGCTGTTAAACCCGACCAACGGCCTTGAAAAAATGATGGTCGACTTTGGTTTTGTCGATTTCAAATTCGACTGGTTGATCAACCCTGACATGGTTGTTTATTGTTTGGTTATCGCCGCTGTGTGGCAAGCGTCAGGCTTTGTTATGGCGCTTTTCCTTGCGGGTCTACGTGGCGTCGACGGTGACCTTATCAAAGCCGCTCATCTTGATGGTGCGAGCACGTTCACAACTTATCGTCGTATTATTTTGCCCTCACTTAAACCGGTATTTTTTAGTGCTCTGGTCATTTTATCGCACATTGCTATTAAGAGTTTTGACTTGGTTGCTGCGCTGACTAACGGTGGGCCTGGGTATTCTTCTGACTTGCCTGCGAACTTCATGTACACCTACACCTTTACCCGTAGCCAAATTGGCTTAGGTTCTGCGTCTGCGATGGTGATGTTGGGATGTGTGTTGGCGATATTGGTTCCTTATTTGTATTCCGAATTGCGAGGTGAACGCCATGCATAATCAAGCAATAGGTCGTAAAACGTCTGCGATGGACAAAGTATGGCGCGTCGCCTTGTATGCTGTATTGCTCATCGCTGCGGCCTTCTACTTAATGCCCTTTTTGGTCATGTTGATCACCTCGTTAAAAGACGTGGAAGAGATTCGTACGGGCAACTTGTTGTCTTTACCTGCGTCATTGAATTTCGATTCTTGGTCAAAAGCTTGGTCGGGTGCCTGTACAGGAAGTAGCTGTGAAGGTATCTCTCCTTTCTTTATGAACTCTTTTTTGATCGTTATCCCTGCGGTACTGATCTCCACCTTGCTGGGCGCCATCAACGGCTACGTTATTTCTTTATGGAAATTTCGTGGTAGCGATTTGTTTTTTGCCGCTCTGCTTGTGGGTTGCTTTATTCCTTTCCAAGTTATCCTGTTGCCTATGGCGCAGACCTTAGGCTGGCTTGGTATTGCAAACACCACATCTGGGCTCGTTTTCGTCCACGTTGTTTATGGTGTCGCGTTTACTACCTTGTTCTTCCGCAACTTCTACCAGTCTATTCCTGGCGAATTAGTAAAAGCGGCGCGTCTTGATGGTGCAGGCTTCTTTACGATTTTTTATCGGATTATCTTACCCGTATCCACACCTATCATAGTGGTCACCATTATTTGGCAATTCACCCAAATCTGGAACGACTTCTTATTTGGTGTCGCCTTCTCTGGTTTTGATACTCAACCTGTGACTGTGGCGCTTAACAACTTGGTTAACACCAGCTTTGGCGGTAAAGAATACAACGTCGACATGGCAGCGGCCATTATTGCCGCCTTACCCACACTGGCGGTTTATGTGTTCGCTGGTAAGTACTTCGTCCGCGGCTTAACCGCTGGTGCAGTCAAAGGCTAATGGCGTTTTAAAAAATCCATTCACTCATGCTTTTCCACTACACCGCATGAGTGATCTAAAAAATTTGGAGTAATAACATGGCAAATCTCGTTATTGATAATGTAAAAAAGCGCTACGGCACAACAGAAATACTCAAAGGCATCAATATCTCAATCAAAGCCGGTGAGTTTTTGATCTTGGTCGGACCGTCTGGTTGCGGTAAATCTACTCTGATGAACTCTATCGCTGGATTAGAGGATGTGTCTGAAGGTCGTATTCTAATTGCAGACAAAGACGTCACCTACACCAGCCCAAAAGACCGTGACATTGCGATGGTGTTCCAGTCGTATGCGCTTTACCCAAACATGACCGTTGAGAAGAACATCTCTTTTGGTTTAGAAATGCGCAAAGTGCCAAAAGAAGAAAGAGAGGTCGAGGTTCAACGTGTGGCGGAGTTGTTACAAATCAGCCATTTGCTAGACCGTAAGCCCGCGCAATTATCCGGTGGTCAACGTCAACGTGTGGCCATGGGACGCGCCCTTGCTCGTCGCCCTCAGCTTTACTTGTTTGATGAGCCATTGTCTAACCTAGACGCTAAATTGCGTGTAGAAATGCGCACCGAGATCAAGAAACTGCATAAAAAATTGGGCACAACGATTGTTTACGTAACTCACGATCAGATCGAAGCCATGACCCTAGCAGATCGTATCGCCGTCATGAAAGACGGTGAAGTTCAACAGCTTGGTACGCCACAAGAGATCTACGACAACCCAGCCAACTTATTTGTGGCAGGATTCATGGGGTCACCCGCGATGAACTTCATCCCTACCAAAGTCATTGAGCAAAACGGTATCCCCATGTTGGAGCTGGCCACCAGCACCACAGTGGCCTTGCCGTTCCCACGTCCTGACGCCCTAAAAGACCACATTGGCAAAACCATTCTACTTGGCTTGCGCCCAGAAATGATCACAGAGCCACAGCCTCATAAAGAAGGCCAGCCTTTCGTGACCACAACGGACGTAGAAGTGGAAGTGACCGAACCCATGGGCGCTGACACCATGATTCTGACTCGTGTTAACGACGCCGAAATCAACTGTCGATCCAACCCCATGTACGATGCGGAACCTGGCGCCATCATTAAGATGATGTTTGATACCGCCAAAGCCGTTGCGTTTGATAAAGAATCTGGTCGACGCCTCGATCTTTAATGATTTAGCTTTATCGCGATTTCGCTCTTGAAAGCACGCCTGTCATAGCAGATAACCTCCTATGACAGGCTTTTTTTTGTTGTTTAAAAAAGAAGAATCCCTTTCTCTTTCTAGAAGCGGTCAAGATGTCATCTAAATGCGTTACCAATACTGCACAAATGGTCAATAAAACGACATTCGTTCTCGAACTTGTCACAGATATGAGATACATTTTCATAACCGTTGGCAAAATACGCATAACACTCAGCGGCTTAATCATTAGGAATTCATCGAACGCCGACTCATATCATGTAAGGAACTCAACCATGAAATCGACAAAACGCTTTTTTTCTCACCTTGCCATTGTAGGGGTGGCGTTAACCATCACCGCCTGCTCTGTCATGGGACCCGAAAAAGCCACTTGGCAAGAAGACAAAGAATACCGTGTCACCATTTTGCACACCAATGACCATCATGGTCGTTTTTGGCAAAACAACAATGGCGAATACGGCATGGCCGCCCGTAAAACCCTCATCGATAACTTACGAGAAGACGTTATATTGAATAACGGCCATTCTTTATTGTTGTCTGGTGGCGACATCAACACCGGCGTACCAGAATCGGACTTACAAGACGCTGAGCCCGACTTTCGTGGTATGAATATGCTGAAATACGATGCCATGGCGGTCGGTAATCACGAATTTGATAACCCGCTTTCGGTCTTAAGAAAACAGCAAGAATGGGCAGGATTTCCTTTCCTTTCAGCGAACATATTCGACGCCAATACAGGCGAACGCTTGTTTGATGCCTACAAGATCTTCCAAATTGACGACGTGAAAGTGGCTGTGGTTGGCTTCACCACCGATGACACCATTAAACAAGGCAACCCTGAAATCATCAAAGACATCTCAATCAAACCACCCATCGAAGTGGCCAAGACACTCATTCCAGAGTTGCGCAAAAAAGCCGACCTCGTCATTGCTGTTACTCACATGGGGCACTATGAAGATGGTAACTACGGCGGCAATGCGCCTGGCGATGTGACCTTGGCGAGAACGGTACCTGGCATAGACGTCATTGTTGGCGGCCATTCGCAAAACCCGCTCATGCAACCCGATGAGCAAAACGGCACCCTAATTCTTCAGGCGCACGAATGGGGTAAATACGTTGGTCGTTTGGACTTTGTCTATAAAAACGGCACCATCGTCTCTTCTGAATACCAACTGATTCCGGTTAACTTAAAGAAAAAAGTTACCAATGCCGAAGGCAAATCAGAGCGCGTCTTTATTGAACAAGAAATCCCGCAAGACCCAGCCATGCTTGCTTTGCTCACCCCTTTCCAAGAAAAAGGTCAGCAAGGCCTAAACATTGAAATTGGCTATTCTAACGTGGATTTTATTGGCGAGCGCAATCAAGTACGCAGTGAAGAAACCAATCTAGGCAACCTTATCGCCGCCTCCATGAAAAGCAAGGTCAATGCCGATATCGGTATTATGAACTCAGGTGGCATACGCGACAGTTTAAACAAAGGGATTGTGACCTACAAAAACGCGTTACAAATACAACCTTTTGGCAACATGGTGTCTTTTGTGGATTTCACTGCGGATGAACTGACGGATTACCTATCCAGCATCGCTGCGAAACAAGCTGGAACAGGCGCCTTTGCTCAATTCAGTGGCGTTGCGTTAACGCTGCAAGACGGTAAAGCCACTAACATCTTAGTCAATGGTCAGACCCTACAGCCCAACCAAACCTACCGAATTGCGGTAAACAATTACACCGCATCCGGTGGCGATGGTTATCCTAAAATCACCAACCATCCAAACTACGTCAACTCTGGTTACGTTGATGCGGATGCGCTCGTAGAATACATTCAGCGTAATTCTCCCCTCGAAGACGCTAAATTTGCCCCAACAGGCGCCGTGAAACGTTAATTTGCGTTAATGACATCGCATTTAGTGAATCGTAAGTAGTGAAAAGCCCCAATAGATAGGCGTCTATTGGGGCTTTCTTGTAACTTGCACTAAAATGCAGAAAAGTGGGTATGTCAGAAGGCTTAGCGCATTATTTAGCGTGTGTAGGTTAATGTCCAAGTGAGTGGTTTAGGGATCTTGTCCGATTCAAGCGTTGTCGTGTAGCGCATTTCATTTTCGCTAACGATCTGCCAAACATTGGTTCTTGTGCCTCGATCAGACGCCAAAATCGTTGAAATACGACTCTCTGTTTTCTCCAAACTGCCCGTGATCAAGCGCCCATCATCACTCATCATTTCGGTCTTGTTCGCGTTTAACGCCAGCTCACCAGGAGGATTATCATCACATTGCCACAAAAACTGGGTGGCATCCGTTGCTAATAACCAGGTATTGCAAATTTGCGTCTCTTTTTCTAATACAGGCCGTGCTAAGGCGCGAATAAAAAAATTAATTTCTTTCACTACATCTTCCACAGCGGCATCCAGTTTGGCTTGGGTGTTGTCTGCGTCCTGTAACGTCCAAGCCCCCTCTAGACTCAACGCCTGTACGCCAGAACTCAACATAACGCTTAACACCCCAACCCCAATCAATTTTTTCACCTTGCTTCTCCTTATTGTTATTGTTTGAAGCCTTTTCACGATATCCAACGCGACGTGGTCGTGCCAAGGTGGTTTGATGATCGCAAAGAATGTACCGCTTGTGAGGCGCAAAAACGCGCACAATGACTGACATTTAGCGCCAATGCCGTCACGATAACGACCTCACACCCAGTAAACAAAAGGCAAGACACAGAGAAAAGAAGGATAAAAAATAGGCAAAAAAAATCCAGCCGACGCTGGATTTTCGAATTCAAGGGTATAAAGCCGAATGCTATTTGCTCTTACTTGTCAGCTCTTTATTTGTCAGCTCTTATTTATCAAACAACGCCGTGCGCTGCGCTTCCATGATTTGTGCGATGCCTTTACGTGCCACCGCTAACATGCCCATCATGTGTTCATCGCTAAAGGCTTCGCCTTCCGCTGTGCCTTGGATCTCAATGAAGCCACCTTTGTCGTTCATGATGACGTTCATATCCGTTTCGGCATTAGAATCTTCTGGGTAATCCAAATCCAATACCGGGACGCCTTTATAAACCCCTACTGAAATCGCGGCTATTTGCGACACGATTGGGTTCTCTTTAACTTTTTTACTCTCAACCAACACACGCATCGCATCCGCTAACGCTACAAAACCACCCGTGATAGACGCCGTACGTGTACCGCCGTCGGCTTGAATCACATCACAATCAATGGTGATGGTGTTCTCGCCCAATTTTTTAAGATCCACCGCCGCGCGCAAAGAACGACCAATAAGACGTTGAATTTCTACCGTGCGACCGCCTTGTTTACCACGTGCTGCTTCACGATCCATGCGGCTGTGCGTAGAACGAGGCAACATGCCATATTCTGCTGTAATCCAACCTTGGCCCTTGCCTTTCAAGAAACGCGGCACACCAGGAACCACAGTCGCCGTACAAATAACTTTCGTGTCGCCACATTCGATCAGCACCGAGCCTTCGGCATGCTTAGTAAAATTACGTGTGATTTTAAGGGGACGTAATTGATCTGCTTCTCTTCCGCTTGGACGCATATTCTTCTCTCTATTGATTAACGATCTTTGAACCCGCAATTATAATGATCTCAGATAAAATTGCGCTGACCTCACACACTTTAATCTGAGATTTTCGAACAAATGTCATAAAGATCACCCATAACAAGTGATCTCAAACTATGGGCTACACGTAAATAATTTTTATTACGCCTTATTGTGAAATAACCAAAACTGTCTATGATTAATTCAAATTAAGGGTTTTTACACAGTTCCAACAAACAATTAAAGGGAACCTTGCTTCATGCTGTTACGGAAAAAAGTTGCGACTGTACTATCCGCTATCGTCGCCATCATTGTTGTTATTGTTATCGCCTTCACCGCTGTAACACAGAGAGCAAAAATCACCACCCAAGCCGAGGACTCGGCACTCGCCATAAGCAATAATATTAATGACTTACTTGAAGTCACTGACTCACTCATGGACAGTAAAGTCCGTGCCAGCATGAATGTATTACAGCAGCACCAAGCAGCCCTAGGGCCCGCTCAACTTGGCTCTATGGTTAACGTCAATGGCCGACAAGTACCTGACCTTTTGTTTGGTGGCTCAGGCCAAGCCAACGAGTTTACTCTAGTAGATGAATTGGTTCAGCTGATGTCAGGTTCAGCAACGATATTCGTTCGTTCCGGTAATGACTTTGTGCGTATTGCCACCAATGTCACTAATGAAAATGGCCAACGTGCAGTGGGAACATTACTGGATCCAAACGGCGCCGCCATTAAAGCCATCCGCCAAGGCCAAGCTTTTTATGGCCAAGTCGACATATTAGACAACCCTTTCCTAACAGGTTATGAGCCTATAAAAAACGCTGCTGGCGAAGTCATCGGCATACTGTACGTGGGCTATTCTGCAGACCTAACCATATTGCAACGCTTAATTCGTGAATCTACGGTGCTAAAAGAAGGGGTGGTTGCCCTCGTTGATAACAACGGCACAGTGCGCATGCATTCTGATCATGTTCGCAGCGACCTAGTACAAAGTATTTCTACAAAGGCCGCTGCAGGCTGGGTTAGTAACAACAGACCCTTTAATGCGTGGAACTATTCCATCCTAACCGCGTATTCTGACAGTGAAGTAACGGCCATAATCAACCGACAATTACTGACCATGGCCATTATTATTATCATTGGTGGTCTTTTTGTCGGCGCTATTCTTATTGCTGTGGCTAATACGGTGACTAAGCGCATGTTACTCATTCACACCAGTGTGATGAGCATACAGCACAATAAAGATTTGGGCATCAAGGTACCTGTTGATAGCAAAGACGAGATAGGCCAACTAAGCCAAGCTATTAACGCCCTCGTCAGCAGTTTTAATACATCCTTTCACGAGGTGATTTCAGCGTCCGAACAGCTGTCTTTTGCGGCAAAACATTTATCGGGGATCTCCCAACAAACCAGCGACAGTGTACTTCGCCAAAAACTCGAAACAGACCAAGTTGCGACCGCCGTCAACGAAATGGCGGCATCGGTAAATGATGTTGCCAATAATGCCGTCACCGCCGCCGACTCTGCGAATATGGCCGACAAGCAAACCAAAGAAGGTAACAAGGTTGTACGCCAGAGCATCAGTGCCATTAAGGTGTTAGCGGCCGAAGTCGAAAAAGCCGCTGTCGTTATTAAAAAGCTTGAAACCGACGGCACTCAGATTGGTAAAGTCGTGGATGTGATCCAAGGCATCTCTGAACAAACCAATCTACTCGCACTCAACGCGGCCATAGAAGCCGCACGTGCTGGCGAAAGTGGTCGTGGTTTTGCGGTTGTCGCCGACGAAGTCCGCACCCTCGCCAGTCGCACACAACAATCTACGATTGAAATTCAAGAAATCATCAGCCTAATTCAAAGTGGCGCGCAAAACGCTGTCAATGTGATGCAAGAAAGCGAAAAATACCTAGCCGACAGCGTCAATCATGCCGAAGCCGCAGGCGTGGCTTTAGACGGAATCCAACGCGCCATTCAAGCCATCAATGACGTTAACATGCAAATAGCCAGCGCCGCAGAACAGCAAAGCGCTGTCGCTGACGAGATTAACAAAAACATTCTGAATATCAGCCAAGCCGCCGATGAAAGCACGCAAAATGCACAGGAAACGTCAAAAGAAAGTACCAACCTGACCCATTTAGCAACCGGGCTACAGCGCCTAGCCAACGTCTACAAACTGTCACACTGAACAAGTTAAGATACGAACAAGATTAGACAGCCAGATTTTTTGCATCTGGTTGTCTAATCGCGCTGATCTGCTGATGCAGCCAGCCCACCCAATTCAGTAACAAAAATACACCACTGACCTGCGAAACGCTTAGCGATAGGTTACACTGACGCCTTTGTTTTTTAACATCCTCTTTCCATGTATTTTAGACATTAGGTAATAACATGACCGCAAGCATGACCGCCTTCTCACGCCAAGAAGCCGTATTCGACTGGGGCAGCATCAGCTGGGAAATACGCTCCGTCAACCAACGCTACCTAGAACCCAGCTTTCGTTTGCCCGAAAACTTCCGTGAGCTTGAGTTTACGTTTCGCGACACACTGCGCAAAAAAATAAACCGCGGCAAACTGGAGTGCCAACTGCGCTTCCAAGGTGTAGACAAAGCCGCCACCAGCCTCACCATTAACCCAAGCAACGCCCAAGCCTTGGCAAACGCCATCAACACACTCGGCACTTGGTTCAAAGATTTAGACCCAGCGAACCCACTCGATATCTTAAAATGGCCTGGCATTCTCAGTGACGAAGGCAATGATTTTGAGATGATGAAAAAAGCCGTCGTCGAACTCTTTAATCAATCTGTCGACGAACTTATACAAGTACGACTACGCGAAGGGACACAGCTAAAAGACATCATCGAACAGCGCCTAGACGCAATCGATGCCATCGTGGTCGAAGTCCAAGCCAAACTGCCCACCATCATCGCCGCGCAAAAACAAAACCTGCTCGACAAACTGGAAGCCGCCAAAGTCGACCTTGACCCAATGCGCGTCGAAGCGGAAATCGTCCTACTGGCACAAAAAGCCGACGTCGCTGAAGAGCTTGACCGCCTAGCGACACACACTAAAGAAGTGCGTCGTCAGCTGAAACAAAACGGCCCAATCGGCCGCCGCCTCGACTTCCTCATGCAAGAACTTAACCGCGAAGCCAACACCCTTTCATCGAAATCCATCGTCGTCGAAACCACTCAAAGCGCCGTAGAATTGAAAGTTCTGATTGAACAAATGAGAGAACAGATTCAGAATATTGAGTGAAGATAAATAACACTCAATCGAACCAAAATAAACATCTAAAACACTGTTTAATAAGGATTTTTATTTAATTCAGTTTTTTCAAATCATCTCATCATTTTAGTGAGTATTATGGTGAGCTCAGTTTCCCATTTCTTACGGGTAAGTAGACTGTTTATTCGATATATACATTCTCTGCTGCTCTTTGTAGCATGCTGCGATGTTTTGAAATCTGAATTAAAGCTGACATTATGAATACAACAATTACAGGGCCAAACTACATTGAACTAGCAAAGTTCATTTCTGTGGATCGGTTATCGAGCTACAAAACTATCGT
>CAZBUC010000024.1:0-5247 GCA_964494965.1 uncultured Maribrevibacterium sp. | reverse complement strand
CGTCAGGAAAAAAAACCCAAAGAACTTAATTGCAGCTTACCATTGGAACAAACACGTTTCTTCAGCCTTGTATCCCATCTTACAGTGCTTAGAGATAACACTACGCAACTCACTTCATATTACGGGTTCTAGTGCATTCCAAGCTAGTGACTGGTATGAACAAGCCCTTAAACATGGCGGAGATGTAAAGTTCAAATCGGATTACGCAAAATGGTCCGAGCAATTTTACAGAAAGTCAGCTGGTTATCCAAAACAAGAAAATAAAAAGGCTTGGATATCTAATCATGAAAACATGTTAAAGACCGCAAAGAAGCACTTAGTTCGAGAGAATAAACCAACTACCGCAAGCAATGTTGTTGCCAGTGTTATGTTCGGTTTTTGGGTTAGCTTTTTTGAAGACGCATATTCGGGAACTGATCCAAGAAAATTTCTCTGGCCTCATGTAGAAAGCTTAATATTTAAAAAAGGTGAAGGAATTCAGGATCGAAAGCTAGCTCACGCCTTACTTGGAGAGTTGCAAGAGCTGAGAAATCGCCTATCTCATCATGAACCTGTATGGAAACATAAGAGTGTTATTGATGACATAACTGCCATTGAATTTCTCAATGCTCAAGTAGATAACGCCCTGAAACTTATCAAAAGTCTCTCACATGAGCGGTTCCTCTACCTACAAAAAACAGGAAAGATATCCTTCTTTAGAGAAATATGCAGCATAGGATCTCTTAAAAGCTACATTAGAGGCGATATATTTGAAAATTAGATAGGCGCAAGGAAAACTAGCGATTTGTAGTGAACTTAATCAAGAAACAAACCTCGCCTACAATATTGGATAGTCAAGGAATAGCAGAATTTATCGTACACCTTTAGCCAAGCTACCAGCTAGCCAGCACAGAGGTTCAGAAACAAAAAATGCGCCGTCAGAGGCGCATTTCGCTGGAAAACGACCTACTTAATTCGGCAATCTCCCAAATATGCACTTGAACTATGTAACATTGAGCTCAAGCACGTTCACTAGTATTCATATTAGTACATTGAAACTAGGATAACAAGTAATGATGTAAAACTGGGCTGATTTTGGTAACGTCATTCACGAGGACACCATATAACGAAAAAATGCTACATGTTAATCGTAAGGAAAAACAAGAGACACGCATGATGAACATCCGATCTATTAAAACAGATACCGACTACCGCGCGGCATTAAAAGACATTGAACCAATAATCGGCAAAAGCAATCGTGTTTATGAAATCCTAAACCATAAGCGATCACTCACGCTAAAAATGATTTGGAAACTTCATGAAGGGCTAGGTATTCCAGCAGAGTCACTGATCAAGCCGCCGCAAGTTCGCGCTTCATAGCGCTGCGCATAAAAATTATGTTGTCATGAATGACGCTCGCTACCCAAACATTTCGGCTATTGATCACAGGCTAGCTGAACTTGAAAACGAAAAGCAGCAGCTTCTCGCATTAAGAGAGGCTTTGCGTAGCGCTCAAAACGAGCGTTCAGTACAGACATTCACCCCAGAACAAAAAGTCGCCCTATTCAGACAACGATTTCGTGGACGAGAGGATATCTTTGCCAATCGTTGGCAAAACCAACAGGGCCGAAGTGGCTATTCCGTAGCCTGTGATAATGAATGGGTAAACGGGGTATGCAACAAACCCCGCATTAAATGCCAAGACTGTTCACACCGAAAGTTTAGCGAACTAAACGAGCACATTATTTACAGGCACCTTGCCGGTCAACAAGTGGTGGGGCTGTATCCCTTACTGAAAGATAATTCGTGCTATTTGTTAGCCGCCGATTTTGACAAAGGCTATTGGCAAGAAGAAGTCAAAGCAATGTCTAAAGCGTGCCAAGCGTTTGATATTCCGTACGCGATAGAAATCTCGCGTTCTGGCAACGGGGCGCACTTATGGATCTTTTTTGAAACAAACATCCCAGCTAACCAAGCTCGGGCACTGGGTTTCGCTTTGCTTGATAAAGCCATGGAAATATTTCCAAATCTATCGTTTGACTCCTATGACAGGCTCTTTCCTAACCAAGATGTTCTTCCTGAAGGCGGGTTTGGCAATCTCATTGCGCTACCACTTCAAAAGGAGGCTCGCCTTTCAGGCCGTAGTTGCTTTGTTGACAGTGACCTGAATGCGATTGATGATCAATGGTGGCACCTTGCTGAGCTTAAAACGCTCACTCAGTCGAGTATTGATCAACTCATAACAACCATTGCACCCAATACCCTATTGCTGTCCGAACAAGGGCTAACAGACAACCGCCCTCCTTGGGAAATCACAGCCAAAGCCGCACCAATAAAATTAGAATCTTTGCCGAAAACCGTGACCATTACCTTGGCCAACCATATCTACTTTTTGATGAGCGAGTTACCTGGGCCACTACTGGCAGGTCTAAAGCGATTAGCGAGTTTTTCTAATCCTGTGTTTTTTAAAACACAAGCGTTGCGCTTTTCAACCCATGGCATTCCGAGGTTTATTTCCTGTGCTCGTGTTGAAAACGGTTATCTAGCACTACCGCGAGGCTGTCTCGATGACGCGATTGCTTTGCTACAAGAGCAAAATATTTCGCCACTATTTGACGATAAGCGTGAAGCCGGCAAACCATTATTAAAACTTACCCCTACGTTCACTTTGCGAAAGAATCAGCGGGAAGCGATCACCGCAATAACTAAATACGACTTCGGTATTTTGCACGCGCCAACCGCATTTGGAAAAACGGTTACAGCCATTGGCATGATCGTAAAACGCAAAGTAAACACCCTAATACTGGTTCATAGCCGACAACTGCTTGAACAGTGGCAAGAGCGATTACACACGTTCCTACCCGAAGTAAACATTGGCAGTATAGGAGGAGGCAAAAGAAAGCCGAGTGGCATTATCGATATTGCCACCTACCAAAGCTTGGTCAATAAAAAAGACAACTCCATCACGCCTCTCATCCAAGACTACGGCCACATTATTGTTGATGAATGCCACCATCTATCCGCGCCAAGGTTTGAAATGGTACTCAACGAGGCAAGAGCAAAATATGTATTGGGGCTAACAGCAACACCAGAGAGACAAGATGGTCATCAAAAAGTCATTTTTATGGCGGCAGGGCCAATTCGCTACAAAGTGAAGCAAAGCCCTGATGAGCAATTTACTCAAACCGTGATGATTCATCAGCTCTACGATGTACCGTCAGCAGAGCTAATAACAACAGATGAGCGTCCAAAAATAAGCGATGCCTACCGCTGGCTCGTCGATAACGAACAGCGCACGTCAAAAATCGTCTCAGACGCCTATCAGTGTGTTCAAAATGGCGGACACCCGTTAGTCCTTACAGAGCGTAGAGAGCACGCAGAGCACATACACTCACGACTTACCGAGATGAGTATCAGCACTGTCGTACTCAAAGGCGCCATGAAAGCTGCCGAACGCAAGAACGCTGACAATCATCTGCAATCGGCTCAAGTTGTCGTCGCAACAGGAAAATATGTAGGCGAAGGATTTGACCTGCCAAGACTGGATACGTTGTTTTTGGCCATGCCAATCGCATGGAAAGGCACATTGGCCCAATATGCCGGTCGTATTCATCGTGAATCGGAAGGAAAAACACAAGTGACCATTCACGACTATGTGGACTGTGCCCTTCCTATGTTGCAACGCATGTTTAAAAAACGCGAGAAAAGCTACAAGGCTATGGGGTATGCCCTTGATTACATTGATGGCAATAGTAACAAGCAACCTTCACTGAAGTTGGAAAACGCCTCTTCATCGAAACCCAAGTCAAATTAGCAAGCAGCACTTCGTTAAACACTTCCCCATGCCTTTACTCCCTTACGCCAAAACCACTATCCGTTTGGCTTTTGGAATTTGACTGGTTAGTTTGATGGCCATTTCTTTCATCTATTTCACCACTGAGTCTGCACCCGACCACTGAAAATAGACAGCATGAAAAACCAACAAGGTAATAAGTGACGTGTTATGGGCTAGTGACAACGATTGGGATAGAGAATGGATACAGCAGGTACAAGCTCACCTTGGCTGCCCGATTCACCAATGGCTGAACAGCATTGGCGCAAAAGAGATCGTAGAAAAATGGCAGCACCCCGGGCAATGTCCAAACCTGTATTGGCTACCTTTACCTGAGGTTGATGGCCACGCGCAAGGCGGATTGGTTTTGTTACCAGCGCATTTGTTACCGGCACATTTTTTACCGGTATATAGGGATGGCACGATTCAAGCCAGAACATTGCAAACAAACGCACCCGCCAACGCCTGTATTTTTTGGTGCATCACGCCTTTATCTAAAACAGGAAAGCGCGCTACCTTGCACCACAAACAGCAAAACCGCGCCTTTTGCATGCCCAGTTCGCCGGAGCAAATGGGCCAAAATCAAAACGCACTGCGGTCATATTCCCTAGACAAAGGAAGATGTTAAGCTTCAGAGAAGAAAGATAGCTATTAAAGGGCTGTTTTATACTCAACCAGAACCAAATTACACTTTTACGCGCATAAAAGTGCGTAATTTTACATTTTTATGCGCGTGAAAGTGTAGATTGAGTTATACTACAGGCAGTTAACAGTCTTAATTGGCGGGAAATGACAATGCAGCGCAACTTACTAAACGCCCTACTAGCATGGAAAAATCAACCGGTGCGCAAGCCATTATTGATCGATGGTGCAAGACAAACAGGTAAAACCTATCTGCTACAAGAGTTATTTGGGAACACCTTTGCCAACATCCTTCGTATCGACTTCCTTGAAAACCCTGCCTACAAAGAAGCGTTCGATGGCTCACTGTCACCTGACGAGCTAGTAATGAACATTGAGTTGTTAACCAACCAAGCGTTCAATCCAGAAACCGACTTGCTGATATTAGATGAAATTGGCGAGTGCGAACGTGCCGTTACTTCGCTTAAATATTTTGCCGAAAAAGCCCCGTCCTATTTTGTCGCAGCCAGCGGTTCTAACATTGGTTTGCTCAACACCTTCCCTGTGGGCAAGGTAGAACAGTACAATTTACGACCACTGACCTTCCAAGAATTTATTTACGCATCCAACGAGCAAGCACTGATCAAAGCATTTGATAGTCAAGCAAGCACACCGGCGGTGCACACTAAATTGATGGATAAACTAACAGACTACTTTTTTACCGGTGGTATGCCGGAAGCCGTTTCTGCTTGGTATCAGTATAAGGATTCAAGCATTCTAGAGCGTGTTGAAAAAGTCACAAAAATTCATGCCGA
>CAZBUC010000023.1:9599-15272 GCA_964494965.1 uncultured Maribrevibacterium sp. | reverse complement strand
TGTGATCATTGCAACACCTACCGATTATGATCCAGAGACAAATTATTTCAACACTAGCCATGTTGAGTCTGTGATTGAAGATGTTATCCGTATTAATCCAAATGCCGTTATGGTGGTTAAGTCGACCGTTCCTGTTGGGTTTACGCAATCCGCTAGCAAACGATTCTCAACGAATAATCTACTGTTTTCGCCTGAATTTTTGCGTGAAGGTAAAGCGTTACATGATAATTTATATCCATCGCGGATCATTGTTGGTGAAGAATCTGATCGAGCTAAAGTGTTTGCTGACTTGTTGGTGCAGGGGGCAGAAAAAGACAACATTGATGTGTTGTTAACAGGATCGACAGAGGCGGAAGCCATTAAGCTATTTGCCAATACTTATCTTGCCATGAGAGTGGCATTTTTTAATGAGCTAGACAGTTATGCCGAATCTCATCATTTAGATAGCCGTCAAATAATTGAGGGTGTTGGATTAGACCCTCGTATCGGAAGTCATTATAACAACCCTTCTTTTGGTTATGGTGGTTATTGTTTGCCAAAAGACACTAAGCAGCTGCTTGCTAACTACGATAAAGTACCGAACAATCTAGTTCGAGCCATTGTTGATGCGAATGCGACTCGAAAAGACTTTGTTGCCGAGTCGATTTTGAAAGAGAATCCTAAGGTAGTTGGCATTTACCGTTTGGTAATGAAAGTAGGCTCTGATAATTTCAGAGCATCCGCGATTCAAGGCGTTATGAAGCGTATTAAAGCCAAGGGTGTTGAGGTGGTAGTGTATGAACCTGCTCTTGGCGAAGATCGATTCTTCAATTCAAAAGTGATCAAAAATCTAGAAGAGTTTAAAGCGGTCTCCGATGTTATTGTTGCGAACCGAATGACTGATGATGTGCTCGATGTGAAAGACAAAGTCTATACAAGAGATTTATTTGGGGTAGATTCTTAAATGAAAAAAAAAGATTTAAATTATTTTAAGGGACGACTTGCCCGAATTCGATATTATTTATGTGAAGCTTTCGCCCTTATGAAACCCGTTAAAGAAGCAGATAAGATGCTAACGGGTCTTGATATTACAGACGACCTGTTGGAAAGGGTGAACTACTATTGTAAGCTCAATACTTCATTTAATCCTTCAAATAAAGCAACGGCTATTTCGGCCTTCAAAAAAGCAAAAAGTTTTGTGTATTATGCTGATACAAAGCGAGTAGTGCGTCACTTTCCTGGAGATAAACGTTTTGATTACGTGTTTGGTGACGTAACTTATGTACCTAAAACGCCTTCTTTTGTTAAAAGTCGACCGATATCTGATGAAAATCAGAATTCTGTTATTCTTAAACTCAATGCCATCCGTCATTATATATTTCACCAAGACGCTATGAGTTTTGAGAATAAGCTGCCTTATGCTGTTTGGCGAGGTATGGTGTACCATCAGCACCGTAGAGACTTTGTTAATATGCATTGGGATAGCGATTTGGCTAATATTGGGCATAATGATGAAAATCTAGCTAAGGAACCTAGTTATAAAGGGTTCATGTCTGTTCAAGATCAGCTTAATTACCGTTATATTATAAGTATTGAAGGTAAAGATGTTGCAACCAATTTAAAATGGGCGATGGCATCAAATTCTTTAGTAATGATGCGTAGACCAAGATTTGAGACTTGGTTTATGGAAGGGCGTTTGATCCCTGGCGTTCATTACGTTGAGCTTAAGGATGATTTTTCTGATTTAGAAGAAAAAATAAACTATTACAATCAAAATGTTAACGAAGCATTAATGATTGTTCGCCATGCTCATAATCATGTTGAGCAATTTTTTGATATTGAGCAGGAGCAATTGATATCCTTATTAGTAGCTAAGAAATATTTTGAATTAGCTAATGACCATTAATTTTAGAGACGGTTGTGTTTATGTCTACTGTAGGTGTACTGCTTATTGTTAAAAACGAAGGGGAGATATTAGAAAAATGCTTGTCATCTGTTGCTTCATGGGCTGATCAGATTGTCGTTGTAGACTCTGGTAGTGAGGATGATACTTTAGATATTGCCCGTTCTTTTACTTCTCATGTTTACGTTCACTCAGAATGGCCAGGATTTGGTAAGCAGAGACAGATAGCTCAAAGCTACTTGGACACAGAATGGGTTTTTGCGATTGATGCTGATGAAGAGGTTTCTGAAGCGTTACAAAAAAGTATTTGTGATGCCGTAAAGAGGAATGTGCCCGCTTTATATCATCTTGATCGTTTGAGTAGTGCGTTTGGTAAACGCATTAATCACTCTGGATGGAGTCCTGATTGGATCGTAAGATTATATCCACGTGCTTTAGCTTCTTACAATGATGCGTTAGTGCATGAGAAGGTTGTATCACCTAACTTGACTCTGACTAAAAGGCTTTCTGGGCATCTTTATCATGATACTTATAGTAGCTTGAGTCATTATTCATATAAAACAACAGGTTATCTTAAAGCTTGGGCGGACGAGAGAGAAGGTAAAAAAAGCTCGTCTGTATCAAAAGCCTTGTTACATGCCATGTCATGTTTTATTAAAATGTACTTGATTAAACGAGGCTTTTTAGATGGCCGACATGGGTTTATTTTAGCTTGGTTGGCTGCTCACTCTACTTTTTATAAATATATCGATTTATGGCTGCGAGAGTATCAAAAGAAATGAAAATTAGTGTAATTGTTACTACTTATAATTGGAAAGAAGCGCTTGCCATTACATTAGAAAGTATCAAAAATCAGACTTTGTTACCTGATGAGGTGATTGTGGCTGATGATGGTTCCCGTGAAGATACCAAAGTATTAATTGAATCTTATCAAGCAAACTACCCTACTAGCCTTGTTCATTCTTGGCAAGAGGACTCTGGTTTTCGGCTTGCTGCCAGTCGTAATAAAGCTATTGCGAAAGCTAAAGGTGATTATCTTATTATTGTTGATGGTGATCTTTATTTGCCATCAGGTTTCGTTAAGTCGCACTTTGAAGCTGCTAGAGATAATTGTTTTGTTCAGGGTGGGAGAGTGCTTCTTGGGCCAATTATAAGTAAAAAAGTCATAGAAAATGCATGTAGACCAAATTTTTTTAGTAGTGATATTCGAAATCGTCATAATATGTTGAACTCTAATGTACTTAGTAGGCTGTTTACAAAAATTAAAAATAACGACAAATCTACTCGAGGTTGTAATTTTGCTCTGTGGAAAAAAGATGCTATTTCTGTTAATGGGTATAATGAGGATTTTGAAGGTTGGGGGCGAGAGGATAGTGAAATGGTGATTCGTCTGTTAAATAGTGGCTTAGATCGTATATACTTAAAATTTAAGGCTGTTGGATATCATATATACCACAAAGAAAACAGCAGAGAGATGCTTGATAAAAATCAAAAAATTTATCAGTATGCTATTGATGAAAAATTAATTTCTTGTAGAAATGGGTTAAATAAATATATTGTATGAAAGGTATTCTTGTAGCAAATGAGTTTTATGTTTCGAAATTTTTGATGCAAGATGTAGATCTAGATAAGTTCGATGTTGTTTTTGAAAATGATTTTCGTAGTCGGATTATAAGCAAAACTATAGCAAGATTTAAATGTTTTTTATTATCCTCGCCAGGTCCATGTGAGCATGTTTTAGCATTTGCTATTGAAAACATTATTGTCTTAGATCAGATTTATCGACAAATAGGTAAGCCTAAAGTTTGGTTATGGAATCCTGTGTCATCTATGACTAAAAAAAATAAAAGATTATTCCTGTCTTATGTTCAGCGTAAAAATATAGAGGTATGGACATTTGATAGAGATGATGTGAAGCTCTATGGTTTTTTATATCATGATCAAATACATTCATATTCTTTGATTGGACCAAATAAAATTTCTTATCAACGTGCATTTTTTTTGGTGTTGATAAAGGCCGTTTGGAGGTTGTTAAAAAAATTAAAAGGGAATTAGAGTTAATACCTTTTAGTACGGAAGTTCATATAGTCCGTGATAAAAATACGAATTATCTTTCTAGTGATATGAATATAACGACTGATACCTATTTGGATTTTAACACTTATTTTAGTGAGGTTAAACGTAGTAGTGTTCTTATTGATGTTGCTCAAAATGGACAGCAAGGTATTACTTTGCGCGTTGTTGAGGCTTTGTTTCAAAATAAGAAACTGATCACTACTAATGTTGCTGTATTATCTATGGATGGTTACTCACCAGATAATATTTATATTTATGGATATGAAGAAAATAGAACGTTAAAAGAATTTATAGAGACTCCTATATGTGTCGTAAAAGACTCTATAAAATTTAAATATACTATAAATCACTTATTAGAAAAAATGTTTGGTTGATTTTAAACGAGTTTAATTTCTTCAATAATCATGTCCGGAGTAAGCTGATTTTGACAGTTCGTGTGCCCCAATGGGCAAGTACGTTTAAAACAAGGTGAGCACTCAAGGTGAAGGTTATGAATGGTCTTGTTGTCCGTCAGAGGTGGGGTGAACGCTTCACTGGTTGAACCATAGATGCCATGAACTTCTGTTCCTACAGCGGCCGCGATGTGCATCAACCCCGAATCATTGCTCACCGCTTTTTCTGCGGCGGCAAGTAAGTCTATCGCATCGACTAATTGTGTTTTACCGCATAGGTTTATCGCAAATTCACCCAAGTCTTCAACGATTTTATCGCCATCGCTTTGATCTTTTGGACCACCCAATACCCAAATTTGGTACCCCGCTGCAACGGCACTTTTCGCTAGTTCATTAAAATAGGCAATGGGCCATTGTTTTGAGGGGCCAAATTCCGCCCCAGCCATTAGCGCAATAGCGGGTCTATTGGATAAATTGTGTTGTTGATAAAGACTTTTCTGGTTATCTGAATTAACACTTAAAGCAGGAGGTGGAATATCCACAGGTGGGTACGCTTGTTCTTTTGGTAGACCGAGAGAGGTAAAGCGCTTTACGGTTTGATTTAAAATACTTTTATCGAGCTTGCGACGCTCGTTGAGTAACACATAACGCTGCTCACCCGTAAAGCCAACACGATGTGGTACTTTGGCAAAAAAAGGAACCAGTGCTGACTTCCATGAGCGAGGCATAACAATGGCATGATCATATTGTTCTGAGCGAAGCGAATGACCTAGTTTACGGCGCGTACTGATTCCCCATTCACCATGGCTTGTTGGCAGAGTGATGGCATTTCTTACTTCTGGCATACGCGCTAAAATAGGAGAAGACCAACTGGGGCCGATGACATCAATAATCGCCTCTTCATCACGCTGTTTTAGCGTGATGAAGAGGCTTTGCGCCATTACCATGTCGCCCACCCAAGATGGGCCAACTATTAAATATTTAGCCATGTGTGTCGAGCCAACCCAAATAGTCTTGCACACCTTGTGCTAAGCCACGAAAATTACCTTTGTAGCCTGCGTCACGAAGTTTACTGATATCCGCTTGAGTAAAGCTTTGATAAGCGCCTTTCAAGTGTTCAGGGAAAGGGATGTATTCAATTTCGCCTTTTTTATAATGGGCGATAACCGTTTCCGCGATAGTGCGGAAAGGCTCTGCTTTGCCAGTGCCAAGGTTGAAAATGCCGGATTTTGTTGGGTTTTCTAGGAACCAAAGTTTGGTATTTACGAGATCTTCAACATAAATGAAATCTCGGCTTTGACCGCCTGCTTCATAGCCATCGTA
>CAZBUC010000023.1:0-9589 GCA_964494965.1 uncultured Maribrevibacterium sp. | reverse complement strand
AGGCGCCAAACAATTTCGGATTTTCGCCAGCCAGTACTTGATTGCGTAGATGAAAAGCCACACTGGCCATACTACCTTTGTGCTGTTCACGAGGGCCATAGACATTGAAGTAACGGAAACCCACTATTTGGCTTTTTGCCTCCGGCAAGACAGCACGAATGTATTGATCAAATTGAAATTTAGAGTAGGCGTACATGTTAAGTGGTTTTTCGTTGTCACGAGACTCTTGGAAAATAGGACCAGAACCGTAAACCGAAGCAGAGGATGCATAAGAAAATGCTGCTCCATGCTTTAAACAAAAATCTAATACGGCTTTAGAATATTGGTAATTGACGTCCATCACATATTTGCCGTTCCATTCTGTGGTTGCTGAGCAAGCCCCTTCATGGAAAACGGCAATCGGGTTAATGCCCAAGGTGTCATTTTTAATGGCATCTAAAAAATCGTACATGTCCATGTAATCGGCAATATCAAGGTCAGATAGATTCAGGCACTTTTTTCCGTCTGTCAGGTCGTCGACGAGGAGGATATTTTTGATGCCTTTTTTATTTAGGGCTTTAATGATATTGCTGCCAATGAATCCGGCACCACCAGTGACTATATACATAACTTATGTCCTATTTTGTCTTTATTAGGCATGTCTTGAAAACCAGACGTTTACTTAAAAAGAATCTTCTAAATCATTATTTGCTTTTGCCCATGCTATCACTTCTGTCAGGCCGAGAAAAATATGATAGCTGCTCGTGCCTGGGAGTGGAAAGTCTTTTGGCGTATTATCGGTATTAAGGTATTCATTCCAACGACCATTTGGCAACAAATAATGTTGCTGAATAAAGTCGAGTGCTTTTTCTAAACGATCTATTTTTTCTTCTTTGCCGATGGGCATAACCGTGATGGCTTTCAGGTATTCAGTGATCGGCCAGATACGTTTTTCTTTGTCGATAGGGTGATAGTCGTTGCCGTCGATCTGGTTGTAAATCCCCCCATTGTTTGCAAGTCCATGTCGGCTAGCCGTTAGCCAGAGTTGCTGTGCAAGGTCGGTATAGTCTGAGTTAGGTAAAATTTTATTGGCTTGATAAAGCAACCATACCCACTCAAAGTGATGACCAGGTTCTACCAGATGTCCCGTCGTTGGGTGTGGTTGCCAGTCTGAGTTAAAAAACTCACGCAGAGTTTTGGATTTTTTATCGTAAAAATGCGCTAAGGCTAAAGTAAGAAGGGATTGTATGGTCGCCTTGTAGTCAGCATCTTGGGTGGCTTCAAAGGCCGTAATATAGCCTTCTAAAAGATGCATGTGTGGGTTTTGACGGCGAGTCTGTTCAATATCAATGGGAAAAGACTCATAAAAGCCGCCGGATTCAGCCTGCATATTGTTTAAGAGAAACTGATGTGTTTCTTTCATATAAGAAAGTGCTCTGTCATCGTTTGTCACTTTGTAGTAGTGGCTAAAGGACAGTAGAACAAAGGCGAGAGCATAGGCGTCAGAGTGTTGGTCTTTGATGGATAAATCGTCATTTAAGGAGAAAATCCAACGACCATCAACGAAGTATCGAGAAGTAATAAAATCAAACAGCGGCTTGAGTAATGCTTGCCAATCTTTGGTGTGATGGCGTTGGCAGGCATGGCTAAAAGTATAAAGTTGGCGGCATTGAGTGAGTAAGCGAATACGGTCAATGGCGTTTATTGTCCAGTCATGGTTCATACTTTCATAGCTAAACCCCTGTTCTGTATTGATGCCATGAAGCGACCAATTCTTCAATAGCCCATCAAACAAAAAAGATTGGCTAGATAGTAAAGCGGAATTCAGCATTCTGTAAAAGCCTTATTTCGTATGTTTTAGGTATGTCCAACTTAGCGAGGGAGTATGATAAGATGAGTGACTCTAAAAATCGATTATTAATGTGCCTATGAACTCTTCGTATTTGAATTTTAAAGATAAACACATTCTTGTTGTTGGGGATGTCATGCTGGATCGCTACTGGCATGGCGGTACTTCCCGTATTTCTCCAGAGGCTCCGGTTCAAGTGGTGAAAGTGTCAACCATTGAAGACCGCCCAGGCGGTGCGGCGAACGTCGCACTGGGTCTGGCTAAGTTAGGGGTGTCGGTCACTCTGGTGGGTGTGGTTGGAAACGATGAAAATGCCGATGTCTTAACTGAATGTTTGGAGAAAGTAGGCGTCACGTGTCGATTTATTCGCTCGGAAACCCTGCCAACCATTACGAAACTACGAGTAATGAGCCGTCATCAACAACTGATTCGTTTGGATTTCGAAGAGCGTGAGGACAGTCTTTCGCAGAATAAGGCGTTGGCAAAAGTGGTTGAAGAATGTTTGCCAGAATCTGACGCCGTCATTTTTTCTGATTATGCAAAAGGCTGTTTAGCAGACGTTCAGACCCTGATAAAACTGTCGAATGCCGCAAAGGTCCCCAGTTTTGTGGATCCCAAAGGGGAAGATTTTTCCATTTATCAAGGCGCCACTTTGGTTAAGCCGAACCTTCTTGAATTTGAAACCATTGTTGGTAAATGCCATTCAACGAAAGAGTTAGAAGAAAAAGCCAAAGCACTGCGTGAACAATTTGGCTGGAAGGCGCTACTGGTAACCCGTGGTGAAGAAGGGTTAATTTTATTGAGCGAAGGCAAGCCGCCTTTCTCGTTAGCCACTGCCGCCAAAGAAGTATTTGATGTGACTGGAGCGGGCGATACCGTGGTGGCGGTATTGACCGCCGTGTATGTGACCAGTAAACGTTTCATTGATGCGGTTGAGTACGCCAATCAAGCAGCGGGTTATGTGGTTGGTAAGCTTGGTACGGCTTCGATTAGCGCAGATCAACTTGAAGCGATCATGTTTCAACGCTCGCACAGCACAAACTTTGGTGTACTTTCGCCAGATGAGCTACTTGAGCAAATCAAGTTGGCGCAAATGAATGGTGAGAAAATTGTTTTTACCAACGGTTGTTTTGACATTCTGCATCCAGGACACATCGCCTATATGAAACAAGCTAAGGCGCTAGGAGATAGATTGGTCGTAGCGGTCAACACGGATGCGTCGGTTAAACGACTAAAAGGTGAGAAACGCCCGATTAACCATTTAGATCATCGTATGGCAGTACTGGAAGGTGTTGGCGCGATTGATTGGGTCACTTGGTTTGATGAAGATACGCCAAAAGAAATTATTGAAAAACTGACTCCTGATGTATTGGTCAAGGGCGGCGATTATACCATCGAGACCATTGTCGGTGCTGATCATGTCCTTGCGCATGGGGGTGAGGTAAAAGTCTTGACCTTCGTTGACGGCTACTCCACCACTGCGATCATTAAAAAAGCGAACCTGTAAATGCAAGAAGATAAGACTGAGGTTGATACGGTAACTCCTCAAGCCCCTGTATCGGGCATGAGAATTTATTTCCGTTTATTGGGTCATGTTCGTTCGTCTTGGCCATATTTAGTGCTGAGTGTGATCGGTTATATGATCTATGCGGCGATGGAACCAGCGCTAGCCGCTCTGCTCAAGCACATTGTTGATACCGTGTCTGAAGGGAGCATAGCTGAAAACCGTCTTTTAATTCCATTGGCGATATTGGCGGTATTTATTGCCCGAGGCATAGGTACCTTTCTAGGGAACTACTTTATGGCCAAGGTGGCTAATAATGTGGTTTATGACCTTCGTACCAAAATGTTTAATAAATTAGTACGCCTGCCTTCAAGTTATTATCATTCTATACCAACCGGTCGTTTGCTCGCCAAGTTAACCTACGATACAGAGCAAGTCATCGGTTCCATCACTCAAGCCATTAGAGTGATATTGCGTGAAGGTATGACGGTGGTGGGCTTGTTGGGTTATATGCTGTATATGAACTGGCGATTGTCTTTGTTGTTTTTGCTAGTGGTGCCGCTTATTGGTTTGGTAGTTGCTTATGCGTCGAAGCGTTTTCGTAAGCTCAGCACGCGTATTCAAAATGCCATGGGGGGCGTAACGGATGTTGCTTCTGAAGCGATCAAAGGCCATGAAGTGGTGAAGATTTTTGGCGGCAGTGATTATGAAATAGACCGTTTTCATCATGCTGCCCACGAAAATCGTCGGTCGCAGCTAAAGATGGAGATGACGCGAGCGTTAAACACACCGATTGTGCAATTTATTCTGGCCATCATGATGGCTACTTTAATTTGGTTCGCCCTAAGCCCGTCCATTAGTTCGCACATGTCTCCCGGTGATTTTATCGCTTTTTTGACGGCAGCTGGGATGTTAGGTAAACCAATTCGTCAGTTGACAGACGTGAACAGTATTTTGCAAAAAGGAATCGCGGCGTCATACAGTATTTTCAATTTTCTAGACTTGCCAGAAGAAGTGGATCAAGGACAGACAAGCGTTAATCGCTTTAAAGGGGACATAGAGTGGCGGTCGGTCTCTTTTACTTACCCTAAAGCTGAAAAAGCGGCCTTAAAAAATATTAATCTGTCTTTGCCAGCTGGTAAAACCTTAGCTTTAGTGGGACGTTCTGGAAGTGGTAAGTCGACCATAGCAAATCTGATGCCACGCTTTTATAACATCGATGAAGGTCAAATTTCGATTGATGGTATTTCAATTGATGATTATAAGCTCACAGAATTGCGTTCAAATATTGCCTTGGTCAATCAGCAAGTGATTCTGTTTAACGGCACGATACGTGACAATATTGCCTACGGGCATTTGCGTAAAACCGATGATAAAGAAGTGATTGAGGCTGCCATTGCGGCTAATGCTTGGGATTTTATTCAAGAGCTTGAGCAAGGTTTAGATACTATGGTGGGCGAAAATGGTGTGCTTTTATCTGGCGGTCAGCGTCAGCGTATTGCCATTGCTAGAGCCATTCTTAAGAATGCTCCGATTTTGATCCTGGATGAGGCTACGTCTGCCTTGGATACAGAGTCTGAGCGCGCAATTCAAGCCGCATTGGATGGCTTAATGGCCAATAGAACGACGATTGCAATAGCTCACCGTTTGTCCACCATTGAAAATGCAGACATCATTGCCGTGGTTGATCACGGAGAAATTATTGAGCAAGGATCTCATGGTGAATTATTGGCACTGAATGGCGCCTATGCTCAGCTTCACAATCAGCAATTTACCGAGATTGCAGATTAATTATGTGGCTGTACCGAACTTTATTGCTGCTCTTAACACCGATTATATTGCTGAAAATTCGGCGTTTTAAGAAAAGTTATGTGGATTATCGTGCGAAAGAGGCTTTGGGCATGTGGCCTGCTGTCGAAGCCGACTTGTGGATTCATTGTGCGTCTGTAGGGGAAGTGCTGGCTGTTCGTCCTTTAGTGCTTCAGTGGCGAGAAAAATACCCTAATCACCGATTGCTGATGACCACGATGACTCCTACGGGGGCGGAGCAGGTAGCGAAGGCTTTTCCTTTTGCAGAGCATCGTTATTTACCAATGGATTGGCGTTTTAGTGTCAAAAGCGCATTGAAAAAAATCACGTGTAAGCATTTGTTGATTGTCGAGACCGAGCTTTGGCCGAATTTATTGCAGTTGGCGAAGCGACAAGGTGTGCGCATAGACGTGGTGAATGCGCGGTTAAGTGAGCGATCTTTTCAGCGTTATCAGAAGTTTTCTCTTGTCTCTGGTCCTCTGTTTGCCTTGCCTGATTGTTTTCTGGCTCATGCTCAGTCTGATGCTTTGCGTTTTGAAGCGTTAGGGGCAAAAAAAGTCTTGGTAACGGGCAGTATCAAATTTGATTTATCCGTGCCAGAGGATGTGTTCGAGGTCAATTGGCGCGGACAACTTGGGTCACGTTTTGTTTGGGTAGGGGGCAGTACGCATCATGGCGAGGATGACATCTTGCTTCGTATTCATAAAGCACTGATGCAGAAGCAGGCAACCGCGTTACTCTTACTGGTTCCCCGTCATCCGGAGCGTTTTGAGGCTGTGTATGCGTTGGCTAAGCAGTCTTTTGATCGAGTGGCACTGCGTAGTCAAACGTCACCTGATCAATGGTCTGATTTTGACGTAGTTATTGGCGATTCAATGGGAGAGCTGATGTATTACTATCAAGCCTCTGACATGGCGTTTGTTGGAGGGAGCTTAATTAAGCGCGGAGGGCATAACCCAATAGAGCCTGCTTTGCTTGGTAAGGCGGTGTTAGTTGGGCCTCACACCTTTAACTTTTTAGACATAACCAATCAGCTACTACAAGTCAATGGTGCTGTACGTTGTCAAGATGAAGCACAACTTGAGCGGGTGGTATTGGATCTTGCTAATCAATCATCACAGCGTATTAGGCTTGGGCAAACAGCGTTGCGTTTTGCTGAAAAAAATCAAGGCGCCGTGACACGAGTGCTCGCAGAAATAGACTTCCGCTGAGCGACTCTTTACAATAAGACTTTATTATCTCATGGGGTGCTTTAGCATTTATTTAATGTTAAAGCTGAGAAGCGGATTGTCCGCTAACCCACCGAACCTGATCCAGATTATGCTGGCGTAGGAATCGAGGTAGCAAGCTAAGTTATTGAATCTTGCCGTTTCTCCTGTACGCCGCTCACTTATTTTTAGGAGCGACACCTTGAACACATTACCGTTTAAAACTTTCTTTTCTACTTCTTTTCTGACTTTAGGCGCCGCTTTTGTTGTGTCCTTTTCATCGCTGACATCAGCTGAATCGCCCAGTAACGGCACTTTGAATGTTTACACTTATGATTCGTTTTCCTCTGATTGGGGGCCAGGTCCTAAGATAAAAGCCAATTTCGAGAAAGAGTGTGCTTGTGAGGTCAATTTTGTTGCTTTAGATTCTTCAGTAGGTATTTTATCTAGAGTGCAATTAGAAGGTAAAACGTCCCAAGCGGATGTTTTATTAGGACTGGATCTTAACCTGATGGAATCGGCTAGAAAGACGGGGTTATTGGCAGAGCATTCTGTTGATACATCGAATGTCACCGTCCCCGGCGGTTGGTCAGACACTGTTTTTGTGCCTTTTGATCAGGGTCACTTCGCTTTTATCTACAACTCGGAAACCCTTGAAACGCCACCGACGAGCTTAAAAGAGATTGTTGATAATCAGAATTTACGCGTTATTTATCAAGATCCTAGAACCAGTACGCCAGGTTTGGGTTTGTTATTGTGGATGAAGTCAGTGTACGGTGACGACGCAGCGGATGCGTGGGAGCGATTGGCAAGCCATACGGTTACAGTGACCAAAGGTTGGTCTGATGCGTACGGTTTGTTTTTGAAAGGGGAGGCGGATGTGGTTTTGAGTTACACCACATCGCCTGCTTATCATATCGTGGCGGAAGGTGAGACCAAATACCAAGCGGCTACCGCCAGTGAAGGGCTCTACCCACAGGTTGAAGTGGCCGCTATGTTAAAAGACGCCCCCAATTCTGCATTGGCGAAGCAGTTTATGGCGTTTATTCTTCAGCCTGGTTTTCAATCTACCATAGCAACGGGGAATTGGATGCTGCCTGTGGTTGAGTTGGACGAAAAATTACCAGCGGCCTTTGATAGTGCCTTAAAACCGACGAAAAACTTAGTGTTACCAGCAAAAGACGTGGCTATGTATCGCAGTGCTTGGATCAATGAATGGCTTGATGCGACCACTCGATAAAGGGTATTAATTTGCACGTTTGGCGAATATACCAAGGGTTGCTGCCAGCCATTCTTGGTATAGGTATTTTTGTCTTAATAGGCGCAACCAGTTTGGCGGCGCTTTTGCGTTACAGTGAATTGCATTCGTGGCTTGAATATCTGCAACAACCTTATTTGTGGCGGCTGGTGCGTTTTTCCCTGTGGCAGGCCCTGTTAAGCAGTGGGATAAGTTTGCTGATTGCGATTCCTGTTGCGTCTAGTCTTATGCATCGACGGTTTTATGGTCGCAGTGCTCTCTTACAATTGTTTTCTGTCTCTATGGTGGTGCCAACGATTGTAGCCATTTTAGGTTTAGTCGTTGTGTACGGCCGCTCTGGCTGGTTGAATCAGCTATTTGGTGTCCAAATTCCCCTGTATGGCCTCGTTGGTATTTTATTGGCCCATGTGTTTTTTAATATGCCATTGGCTGTGCGGCTTTTGTTGCAAGGATATGATTTGATTCCTTCTGGACAGTGGCGTCAGGCTTCTCAATTGGGGTTTTCTCGTTGGGCTGCGTTTCGTTGGATCGAGTGGCATTATATGAAAAAGGTTTTGCCTGGAGCCTTTGTATTGATTTTTATGTTGTGCTTTTCGAGCTTTGCGGTGGTGTTAAGCTTGGGAGGCGGGCCAAAATTCAGTACGCTAGAAGTGGCCATCTATCAAGCGCTTCGATTTGATTTTGATCTTAATAGAGCCAGTTTTTTGGCCTTGTTGCAGGTGTGTATATGCACGCTTTTTGCTTTGGTCGTGTATCGTATTGCTCCCGTGAATCGTCAAGATGTGAGCGTGTTAGCTGTTCGGCATTATCCGCTTAAAGACTCGCATTGGGCAAAGCTTGTAGACAGCTTGGCCTTGTGTTGTGCGTTTGTGTTAGTGATTCCTCCGTTTTTGGCTATTTTTGGTCCGATTTTTTCTCCCATTTTCTTCAAGACCTTGCAATCCCCCGCACTTTGGTTGGCAGTGTGGGTTTCCTTGCAAATTGCAGTGCCTGCGGCCTTGATCAGTTTGTTGCTTGGCGTATGTTTTAGTGTAGTAGCTCGGTTTTGTGTGTCTCGACGTTATGTGTCTTTTTTACCAAATAAAATTGAGTATCTGGGGAATATGATTCTGATGGTGCCAGGTTTGGTGATAGCAACAGGGCTGTTCCTAACCCTGCGAGACCTGGGGTTTGGGTTTCAATCAAGTTATTGGATTGTGGTCTGGGTCAATGCCGTAATGGCGTTGCCTTTTGTGTTGCGAGCCTTAATTCCGGTTATGTACCAACAAGAGCGACGTTTTCGAAATGTGTATTTAAGCTTGGGGATTCAGTCTTGGTCCAGATGGTTTCTTGAGTGGTCTTTGATTCGAAAAAGTGTGGCGCAAGCCTTGGGTTATGCGCTGTTACTCTCTTTGGGGGATATGGGGGTTATTGCTCTATTTGGCAGTCAGGGTCTGGTGTCTTTGCCATTGTATCTTTTCCAACTAATTGGCGCTTATCGTTTGGAAGAAGGGGCTTGTGTGGCCGTAGTATTGATGTCACTGTGTTTGCTATTGTTTTATTGTTCATCTCGCTTTGTGGGTGGGAAAGTGAGTGTGTCCAATGTTAAAAATTAATCTTCAGTATGACTGGGAGCGTTTTCACGCTCATTACTGCGTTAACATTGAGCTTGGTATTACTACCTTGTTGGGTGGGAGTGGCGAAGGAAAAAGTACGCTTTTGCATTTGCTGGGTGGTTTTTTAACAGGTCGCGGTGAGCTTTTTTTTCATGATAGATCTTTGTTGTCTTTGCCAGCGTATGAACGGCCTATTTCGACCTTGTTTCAGAGTGATAATCTGTTTCCGCAGTTGACTGTTTGGCAAAACGTAGCGATTGGCTTGTCACCTTCAATGCGTTTAAATTCAGAGCAAAAGGAAAAAGTGAGCTGGGCATTAGAAAAAACACAGCTTGCTGACAAAGCACAGCGTTTTCCACAAGCGTTGTCGGGTGGTCAAGCGCAACG
>CAZBUC010000022.1:0-15549 GCA_964494965.1 uncultured Maribrevibacterium sp. | reverse complement strand
GTGGAAGCCGCCTACCGCAAAGAACTAGTCTACGGGGAAGACCACGCTGACCGCGCCACCCCAATCACTCTAAATGAACTGTTTGCTAACGTACGCAAAAATTATTTTCGTTTGTACGCGAACTATCTGTATTTCAATATTGTTCGATACGGCTACTTAAACGTAGGACAATTTGTTCCGCTTATCATCTTGGCCCCCTCCATCATTGCGGGGGCCTTTACTCTTGGCCTAATGCAACGAATCATGAACGCCTTTAACCAAGTAGAAAATTCGTTTCAATACTTGATCAATTCGTGGACCACCATTGTGGAGCTGCTTTCTATTTACAAACGTCTAAAAGCCTTTGAAGCGGCCATTGATGACCAACCATTGCCCGAAGAAGACAGGCAATACTTAGAAACACATCCACCGTCCGAGTAAACGCGATTTTACTGACCAGCGGATCTAAAAAAGCCCCGAGGAATAATCACACGGGGCTTTTTTTTCGAACCTGTTGGTGTTGGACAATCGTCAAGGTTAAACGTTGACGTTAATATTCTGCCCGAGGTTGTCTGTCACTGTGTGTGAACCACTGCTTGCAGCCGGTGTGGCATTTTTTATCGCTTCAGCCAACAGCTCAAGATTTTGTGCGCCTTGCTGCTCTTGGGCAGATTTAGCGAGATTGGCACTGTACACTTCACTGGCAAACGCCATAGCGGAGCTGCCTACACCATCAATACTTGGCATTTACGTCTCCTCGTTGTTTTGATTCGTTTAATAAAAACTGAATTTAGAGTTTAGCGTCAATCAGGCAAATTTACGAATTTCCTTATGAAAAAAGCCAAAAAATGACTAAATCTGGTCATTACTAATAAAGTTATCCCAATATTGGCTGACCAAACTTTGATTCGTTACCAAAGCATCGTCTTGAATCACCCGACCTTGTTGCTGCAAGCTAAGACGATGAGTAAGAGATCGGTACAAGGTATAGGTATCGATCATTTTCGATGCCTGATCTGTCTCTAGCAACCCTACTTCGGCGGCGGCTTCTAACTGACGAACGTTGTCAGAAAAGCGCATCAGCTCAGGGTATTTATGCGACCACGCTAAGACCAAATACTGCACCATAAATTCAATATCTATAATGCCACCAACACCTTGCTTGAGATCAAAGCCTTTTTCTTTCCCTCCTGTGTCTAAATGCGCGCGCATTTTTTCGCGCATTTTAATGACATCGGATTTTAGTGTGCCACGATCTCTGATCGACGATATGATGGATTTACGACAATCTTCAAACTTTGCCAGTAAACTCGGCTCGCCAGCTAACCCTCTAGACCGAGTCAAGGCCTGATGCTCCCATGACCAAGCTTCGTTCTGCTGGTAATCTGCAAACGCTTCAAGGCTGGAGACCAACAACCCCGAATTCCCTGAAGGCCGTAGACGCATATCAACTTCATACAATCTGCCAGCCGCAGTAAAACTGGTGATTATGTGGATTAAGCGCTGCCCTAACCGTGTATAAAAGGTTAAATTATCCACACTACGCTCCCCATTGGTTACACCGGTTGCTTGTGCATCGTGGATAAAAACCAAATCCAAGTCAGAATCGTAACCTAGCTCCCAGCCTCCTGATTTGCCATAACCAATAATGGCCAACTGTGGCGTCAAAGCTTCTTCCCCCTGACTCACAGGAAAACCGTGTTTTTTCGTGAGATATTGCCAAGACTGATGCAATACTTGATTCAACAAAACTTCTGCCAGCCAGGTTAAGTGATCACTCACTTTCATTACTGGTAAAATATCCGTTATGTCACAGGCTGCGATACGCAAAATAATGGAACGCCTAAAGCGTCGCATGGCATCCATCTGAGCCTCTTCATCGTCTTCTGGCAAGCGCAATAATACTTGCTGAAGCTCTTCCTCGAGCATGGCTTTATCAGGTGGTGAAAATAAAGTGTTCGCATCTAAAAGCTCATCTAAGAGTGCTGGTGTTGTCGAAATAGCTTGGGTAAACCAGACGCTTTCTCGACACAAACGAATCAAGTGAGTCAGCGCGGTTTGATTTTCACATAACAAAACCAAATATGCCGTACGTCGCAACACCGCCTCTAAAATAGGAAAAATTCGCTCTAACACCAAATCAGGATTCGCTTCGTCAACTAATTTGCTCATCAAAGCGGCTAAAAACACCGCCAGTCGCTCTTGCCCGATAGGTTGCATAAAAACCACCGTGCGCGAATTTAATAATTGTGAAATTCGATCAACACTTATTTCAACTTGGTGCCACGCAATCAATTCAATGGCGTCTAAAATAGCTTCTTTATCATCAGGTGTTTTAAGCAATAAACGCCAGGTTTCTTGATTTTTAACTTCTTCTGTACTGTCTTCCCCGTCATCAATCAAGGCCACAAACGAAGCATGAACCTTATTGCGCATTTCCCACAGCTGTTTTTCTAAAGTCGACCAACAAGGAAAGCCCACTATTAAAGCAACGCGCGTGCGCGTTGTCGCATCGCTGGGTAGCAATTGAGTCTGTTCATCGTTTAATGCTTGTAATGCATGTTCTGTACGCCTAAGGAGCAGGTAAGCGTCTCGCAATGATGCCATTTCTTCAAAGGGTAGGTAGTCGTGTTTAGCAAGATGTGGCAGAACCTTGAGTAAGGCAGGCGACTGCAAACCTTGATCACGGCCACCATGTAAAATCTGCAATGCTTGGGCAATGAACTCGACCTCACGAATGCCGCCTTCGCCCAATTTGATATTGTGCTCTATGCCTTTGCGGCGCACTTCTTTAGCGATCATTTGTTTCAAGTCCCGCAGTGCACCTAAGGCCCCAAAGTCTAAATACTTTCGATACACAAAGGGTTTTCTTAAGGCCTCAAACGCCGCTTTATCCTGAGCATTGCCTGACATCACCCGCGCTTTGATCATGGCGTATCTTTCCCAATCCCGCCCTTGATCTTGATAATAATTCTCCAGCGAGTCCATGTTGAGCACCAAGGCGCCCGATTGACCAAAAGGTCGTAAGCGCATGTCGACTCGAAAAACAAAGCCATCTGCCGTCACTTGATCCAGATGCTGAATCAGTTTTTGACCAAGTTTGGTGAAATATTCTTGGTGGGACACACTTTTCTTACCGCCTTGAGTGTCCCCGTGTTCACGAAAGGCAAAAATCAAATCGATATCTGAAGACAGGTTAAGCTCATTGCCCCCCAGCTTACCCATACCAATGACAATCATCGATTGAGGCTGGCCTTTGCTGTCCAGAGCTTGACCATACAGAGCAAGATAATGCTGCTCAGACCACTGCAAACTGGCATTCACACAGGCATCCGCTAAAGCACTTAATCGACTAGTGAGTTCCGTTAAGGTCAGGCGTTGCTGAATATCCAGAGCGATCAAGCGCACCATCCACCACTGACGATACAGTCGTAGGCGCTTGACAAAAGCGGCTTCATCAAGCGTCTCTTGAGACGTTTGAATACAATCCTTCTGCTCACAATCGAAATAGTCACTGCCCGCCAACAGAGCCTCTTTCGAAGGTCGCTCAGGCAGCGTGTCTAACACCAACAAGTCATCCAGCCAATGGGGAAATCGCGTAAATTGCTGATGCAAATAATCACTCAATATCCACAAGGGTTCTAGAACGGCGATTTGCTCTGCATTTAGCGCACTCAGACCATGATTTTCTCTGGCGTCTTGCACCCTCTCTAACAACACAGCACGGGAAGCAGACTGTTCGCAAAAAAGCGCATAATTGGGGTTCAGATTGGGCGGTGTCAAAAGAGGTTCCTTATTGTATTATTTTTAAAATAAGAGCAGGTTGAGCACACTAACCTGTTTTCTGGTTTAGCCATTGCCCTACTTTGAGCATAGCAACGCCAATTTGCTTCATACTCGCTAATTTTGTCAACACCACCGCTTCATCCATTCTAAGGTGTTGTTCTTGTGCTTGTTCCACATTGTCTAGTAACTGCATCAATTCGTTTGGCAAACAGGTTTTTAATTGGGTGATTGAATGACGTAAGGGCTGCATAAGTGCTTCATCTTGCATAAAGTGCATGGCTTCCCAGTACACCAACCAAACTTCGTACCAATATGAAGCCAACTCGGTTTGATTGGCAAGATTCGAAGGCTGGTCGGGAAATTCAATTTGTCCATATTTTAGTCGCACGCCCTTTTGCGCTTTTGAAACTAGGCTAACCTGCACAGGTACCTGCTCAGCCAACTGCAAAGCAAACTGATACAATGCCGTTTCTTGGCCTTCTTTTAATTCCAATTCCAGCTCACAAATCGCGTCTTTCCCATAGGGTGATGTCACCCAACCCTGATCACAGACCACCTCCATTTTGCTGTCTTCCGTGACGATATTCCAAACTTGGCGTTCAAAATCGGTACGGTAAACTTCCACTAACTCCCGAGACCACGCCATGTCTTGCAAGGATTCCGGTAAGGGAACCTCACTGAGTAAGGATAAATCCAAACGGTCAGTAGGCAAAAACCACTCCCACTCGCCACGTGCGTGCATACCAACACGATTGCTACCCCGGGTTTTAACGGTTTGAATAAACTGGTTATTCACGGCACGAATGCGCAGTGCCATTCCCCCCTGCATTAGGCTGGCAGTCTCTGTATCGAAGTACGCATTCATCAAAGACAACGTAGGCTGACGTGATTGTCCGTCGCTCTCTGATTGGGCACAAATCCCATCAAGAAAATCGCTGACAGGTGTAAGATGCTCAGGTTGCAGCATTAACTTTAGCTCTAGCTCGGTGGCCATGGTATGAAAACCTCTTAGGCGTTGCAGTGGTGTCGGCAACTAAGAAAAATAAAGTGCGCGCAAGTGTACCAGATGCCTAGCGTACAGTAGTAATATTAGGTCATTACCTGTTTCTAAGGAGCATCACCCTATGCCCGCACTGCCCTCTTTAATTAGCATGATGACGCAGCTTATCGCTTCGCCCTCTATCAGTTGTAGTCAAGCCCACTGGGATCAGTCAAATAAAGGCGTGATTCAATTACTAGAAAACTGGCTTAGCTCGCAGGGGTTTCAGTGCGAGGTGATGCCTTTGCCCGACCAACCACATAAGTGTAATCTGATCGCAACTTTGGGTACCGGTGATGGCGGTTTGGTATTGGCCGGCCACACAGACACGGTTCCCTATGATGAAGGCCGCTGGCAGTCAGATCCTTTTACATTAGAAGAAAGGGACCAAAAACTCTATGGGCTAGGCAGCTGTGATATGAAAGGTTTCTTTGCCATTGTGATTGATACCGTCCAGCAAATGCAGTTATCTAATCTAAAACAACCATTGATTGTATTGGCCACCGCTGACGAAGAAAGCTCTATGTCAGGCGCCCGTGCACTGGTCAAAAGTGGTACCTTAAAAGCACGGTACGCTTTGATTGGCGAACCCACATCATTGACTCCTATTTATGCCCACAAAGGCATTATGATGGAGCGCATTCAGGTCACGGGGCAAGCAGGACACTCTTCTAATCCTGGGCTGGGCAACAATGCTCTGGATGCCATGCACGCTGTGATGTCAGAACTGATGACGTTTCGCCAGCAGTTGAAACAGAATTACCGAGATGCCAGCTTTGTTATTGACTATCCGACGATGAACTTTGGCTGTCTCCACGGCGGAGACAATCCAAACCGCATATGTGGACGCTGTGAGCTTGAATTTGATTTAAGAGCGCTGCCCGGTATGAGCAATCAAGCGCTAATGGCAGAAATTGCCCAACGATTGCCCCAGATAGAAGAAAAAACCGGGACAAAAATACAATTAAGTAGTTTATTTCCTGACGTTCCGTCTTTTTATACGCCCGTTGAATCGGATATCATAAAAACATGTGAAGCCTTGACCAAACGTCAAGCCAGTACGGTGGCATTTGCAACCGAAGGATCTTTTTTAAATCAAATGGGAATGGAAACGCTCATATTAGGGCCTGGGTCCATCGATCAAGCCCATCAACCCAATGAATTCATGGCGTTGGATCAAATTCAACCGATGCAACAGGTGATTCGCGGTTTAATTGAGCGCTATTGCCTGCAAACAAACGAGTCAAACCAATGAGGATCAGTGTGCCTGAAGAATTTAATTACGTAGATTGGTTTCGCCACTCTTCGCCTTACATAAATGCCCATCGCGGCAAAACCTTTGTCATTTTAATACCTGGTGAAGCCATCGAATGCGCCCATTTTTCCGGTATCATCCATGATCTTGCGTTGCTTGATTCATTGGGCATTCGCCTGGTGTTAGTTCAAGGTGCACGACCTCAAATTGATCGAATCTTATCGAATCGACGCCTACCCAGCCGAGTAGAAGACGACTACCGTGTCACTCCTCAAGATCAACTCCTGGACATCATACAAGCGTCAGCTGCAGTGCGTGTTCAGCTGGAAGCCCAATTATCCATGGGACTTTCAAATACCCCTATGGACGGTGCCAGCTTAAAAGTCTGTAGTGGCAACTATGTTGTGGCAAGGCCTTTAGGCGTCGTCGATGGCATAGACTATGGCCATACAGGGGAAGTCCGCCGTATTGATACAGATGCGATTTTCCGCTTATTGGAAGATGACAACATGGTGTTGCTACCGCATTTGGGTTTTTCTCCCACTGGTGAGGTGTTTAATTTAAAAAGTGAAGAGGTTGCTGTTCAAGCTGCTATTCAGCTAAAAGCTGATAAATTGGTGATTTTTTCCGAGGAAAAAGGCATTTTTAAAGACGACGGTGAGTTGTATTCTGAATTACTGACCAAAGATGCTCAAATCATTCTTAACGCCAAAACACTCTCTACTATTACCCACAGCGCACTCGATGCATGCGTACAAGCCGTTCGTCAAGGCGTGCCTCGGGCTCACCTTATATCCTACAACGAAAATGGCGGATTGCTGCAAGAACTCTTTACTCGTGAGGGCTGTGGCACCATGATCGACGAGGACAGCTATGAGCAATTGCGTCCTGCTCATATTGGTGACGTTGGTGGCATGATGGCGCTGCTGGCGCCACTTGAGGAGAAAGGCGTCCTCGTAAGACGATCTCGCGAATTGCTTGAAAATGAAATAGACCGCTTTATCGTGATTGAGCGGGACGGTGCTATCGTGGCGTGTGCCGCCTTGTACCCGTTTGAAAAAGAATACGCTGGTGAGCTTGCTTGCTTGGCCGTTGCCCCAGACTATCGGGGCTCCAACCGTGGTGAACGATTATTAAAAGGCATAGAACAAGCGGCAAAACACCTCAATCTGTCCACATTATTTTTACTAACTACGCGCACCGCTCACTGGTTTATTGAAAGGGGATTTAGTGAAACAACCTTGAACAATCTGCCCACTCAAAAACAGGCTTTGTATAATTATCAACGAAATTCTAAGATATTTTCCAAATCATTATGAGGGACATGGCTCTAAGACGTTTACTCCAGTTAAAACCGATAAACGTTGGCGAATAGGCCAAACATGCTAATCTAGAGCTGAGCAATAATCGCTAAAATCGACGTAAATATACAGTTCATCATGGTACTGGATTGTGCCTTGAATACATTCGTTGTTTCGGTATTCAAGGCTCTGGACGCTATTGTTTTGTGGTAAGTCGATAACCCGTTCAACAGCCTCAACACGAATACCGAAGTACCCCGTCGGTAGCTCTAATACAATGATGTGCCCCTCGTCTTCACACGTCGCTGGATCCAAGCTCAGCAAATAACTGCCATACAAAACCGTGACCATATGACCTCGAACATCAATCATACCTTCCACGCCCGCACTGGCGCCAGGAACCGGAGCTGGAGATTGATAACTGAGCACTTCCTTGATATTCGACAGAGGATGAACATAGCGCTCTTCCCCTAAACGAAAACAAATACCTTTTTCTAAAGCTTGCTCCACAACACCTATCCCCTAATATTGTTTGACGCTTAAGTAACATAAACATTTTGATCAAGTAGTACGAAACTAATACAATTACATATCTAATAGTTATATCTCTAAATAATCACACGTCTAAAGAACGACTTCAAGTTTTGCATAAAAAACCCGCCATCAGCGGGTCTTTCTATAACATACACTCTATCGATTGCTGGAAGGTTATTCCGTAATCTTGAACGGAATAAACATAGGATATCCGTCACGAATAACACGCATCGGCACCGAACGATTACCGGGTACTGCTTTTGCAATCGCCGTAAAACTTTCCATATTTTCCACCACAACACCATTCAACATGGTAATCACATCACCTTGTTGTAAGCCGTTGCGAGCGGCCGTACCGCCCAACACTTGCTCAACAATGACGCCGCCCTTGATATCAAATTGCTTGGCGATCTCAGCGGGAACATCACCAACAATCATACCCAAACGATTTTGTTCTTGTTGTGTTTGTGCGCGCGTTTTCATATCGTTAGGCGGAGTTTCTAACTGAACGGAAATCGTTTGCTTGCTGCCGTCTCTGTAAATAACCGCGTCGACTTTCGTGCCCGCTTTCATTTGTCCAACCACATAAGGCAACTCTCCGGAACGAGTGATAACTTGGCTATTGAACTCTAAAATGATATCACCAGAGCGCAACCCTGCTTTCTCCGCTGGTGAATCTGGCAGCACTCGGCTGATTAAGGCTCCACTTGATCTGTCCAGTCCAAACGACTCAGCTAATTCGTTGTTTACATCTTGAATCAGTACACCAAGCCAAGCCCTTGACACCTTACCATCACTCTTAAGCTGCTCAACCACTGACATGGCGACGTTAGAAGGAATCGCAAAAGACACCCCCATAAACCCACCAGAACGCGTATAAATCTGCGAATTGATACCAATGACTTCGCCATCAAGGTTAAAGAGTGGCCCGCCAGAGTTACCTGGGTTAATCGCGACATCCGTCTGTATAAAAGGCACATAATTATCAGAAGGCAAATTTCGACCTGTTGCGCTCACAATCCCTGCTGTGACCGTATAATCGAAACCAAAAGGCGATCCTATTGCCAGTACCCATTGCCCTGGCTTAAGCTCGTCAGAATCTCCCATTTTAACCGTTGGCAAATCCTCTGCTTCTAACTTAAGCAAGGCTAAATCCGTTCTGGCATCAGTCCCCACCAGCTTTGCAACGTATTCTCGTCTGTCATTCAAACGCACATGAATCACTTCAGCCCCATCAATCACATGGTTGTTGGTCAACACGTAACCGTCTTGTGAAATAATAAAACCGGATCCTAATGAGTTACGTGGTCGTTGCTGAGGCGGAGCCTGCTGGCCAAATGGTTGCTGACCAAAGAAATGCTTGAAGAACTCATTGAGTTCGTCACGATTAGGCCCTAATGGCTGGCCCTCTCTGTTAGCGGGTTGCTGCGTTGAGGCCTGTTCCGTGCTGATATTCACGACCGCAGGGGAAGATTTCTCTACCAAGTTGGTGAAATCAGGCAAAGACGCGGCATGTGAAAACATGGATGCCACCATAAATGTACTAGCAACAATCATACTCGCTTGTTTAAGCAATCTGTTCATTGATTGGGCTCCTTAAAAGCATATCAAGTTTATTACAGTGCCAGGTGAAGAAGGTCCTGAGTCATTAGGGCGTCATAACTAAAGGAATATGACGCTCCTTCGGGGGTTCAATTCTTAATATCTTAGGGTAGTAATCCATATTATTGCTTTCCTGTTTTGACTTATTTCGAGCCAGCAAAAGACCCACAACAAAACCAATAATAGAAAAGAATACCGCTAAGTTAGATTCATCATTCCACAGGGAAGGCAAAACAGCGCCCACCACCAAGCCAAGCAGGGGAATTAAATACATCCAAAACGAGGCTTGGAGTAACGTATCTTCTGGAATTCCAACCACCACAGATTGACCCACTTTAACCGATAATGGATCAATGGCTTTCATACGCATACGGTTCGATGAGGATACTTGAGCAATGGCATGATGGCCACAGCCGTGCCGAGCACGACAAGATGAACAACTGCTTGTTCTGATGGTTTCAACATCAGCAAAGCCGTCCTCAACCGATAAGACATAGCCTGTTTCTTCAATCATAACCTTGTATTGGTCCAAATGAGGTTAGCAGTTTTTCAATCGTCGCCGGAGGGACTTCGCCAACCATTGTGAGCAAGTAGAGCTGATCCTTTACCTCAATAGTCAATTCTCCCGCCATGGTGGCTCCCATCGCCAAAAGGGAGAGCCCCATAGGTTTCATGGTCGGCTCAACAAATACCGAAACCGTTGACATACCATCCGATAAAAGCAACATACTGGTACCGTGATTTAACGCACGAGCTTCTGGCCAAACCAAACCAAACCCTGCAGGCAACCAGTCAAATTGCCACAAATTTTTGATGCGTCTTGGCTGGCTGTCCACAACCGAAGACGCATAACTTCCCTCTTTTGGGACAAAATCTTCGTCTTTCAAGTCGGGGGTAAAATTAACCGATGTGAACTGAACCCTTTCTAGTAACTCCCCGTCTTTTTTCAACATGTCATGCTTCAAAAGAAAATGGTTTTCTTTGTCTAACCAAAACCTGTGTCCATATCGATAATCATCTCTAGGAACAAGCAAAACGCTAATGACCTCACGATCCGCAATACGACCTAATTGTGGGTCAACGGACATAGTGTAGCCTTGGATTAAACGCTCTCCATCCACATTTTGGAATCGTTTGAACGGCGGTTGTGCAAGCATATTCACATTGGTCATTTTCGCGTCAGGGTACACATGAATGACCTTGTCACCAATTCGAATGATTTCGAGTTTGTTACCGTCTAAATCAACCAAACTCTCGTATTCGACTCCATTTTTTAGATAATGACGCACACGCATGCTGTTCATTTTTTTCGTTTCAGAGTGAACAAAAACGCCATCGTAGCTCAGTGTTGAAAACGACTGAGTCATGTTTTTTAGCCTGTCTAATGCCTCGGTCGTCGTGTCACTCGCCTGAACTGCAACCGCTGAAAACAAGAGGCTTAAAAGCATTACCAAACCGGATAGTCGCACAAATGACCTCATACTTTAATTCGCATTAGGGTAGCTAACGATTCGAGCCATTGGGATCATACCTTGCCCTACCGTCATAGCGGCCTGCTCAGCGTGCTGCCTTAAATAATGTTGCAATCTTACTTCATCAAACTGCATCGGTTGATAAGCTGATTCCGTTAAAGGGGTAATCACCATATTTGATGCGGATACATTGGCGTTAGCAAGTAAATTAGAAGGAACGTCATTAGACAAAAACGCCATTTGACTCCCCCACACAAGCATAAAACTCACACTAGCCGCGACGGCCATGCCCGATAAAAAAGTCGGCCAACGAAACACCTTTTCCGTGGATTTTTTGGTCCCCGTGATACCTAGGTCAACTAACGCCGTTCGTTCCGCTTTGGGGGCTAAGAAGTGAACGACATTCTCTCCCTGTTCGTGGTTCTTATCCTCTAGGTTCATCTCAGCCGCTAGGCCAGATTGCACCCTGAGCAACAAACTATCCCCTAATTCAAATCCAAAGGTCTCTTTGTGAAGCGCGTGATGAATACTATGATAACCTTCTAATCGACGACTTAACTCAGCACTGTCACATTGCAGTAAGTGCTCTATATCGTCATGGGTTGCCTCACCATCAAGCAATGCTGACAAACTTGCCATTGATTCCAACGATGTATTACTTTTTGCGACCATGATCTTCTCCTGCCCCTGTCAGTGGACTTATGTGCTTCTCTACTGCTTCTCGTGCCCGAAAAATACGCGACCGAACTGTCCCAACGGGGCAATCCATTATCAGCGAAATATCTTCGTAACTGAGACCATCAAATTCTCGCAGAGTCAGTGCACTGCGCAATTCTTCTGGTAAACGCTGGACAGCTACATAAATCTCTTTTTCTAGACGATCACGGTTTAGCCTTGCTTCAGGAGTGTCTATATCTGCGAGTGGTTCATAATGGTTGAACACTTCTTCGTTATCCAACTCTACATCAGACTCTGGAGGTCGCCGTGAGCGACTTACTAAATGATTTTTTGCCGTATTAACAGCAATACGATACAACCAAGTGTAAAAAGCACTTTCTCCTCGAAAGGTACCAATCGAGCGATACGCTTTAATAAAGCTTTCCTGAGCGACGTCCAAGGCTTCGCTCCGATCCTGGACATAGCGCCCTATTAATCCAATAACCTTGTATTGATACTTGATAACGAGCAAATCAAATGCGCGCTTATCACCTTGCTGTACTTTTTCAACTAACGCCTGATCAGAAGACGTCTCGCCTTGCATAGGCACCTCGTATAAAGCCTTATGCGCCTGTGCCCTTGCGTGTACAAGAGAAGACAACAATCAATTGAGTGGGTTCCCATAATGTCTTACGTATTTTTAAGAAACATTAGGCCAGTTTACGCCACTTTATCCAAAATAATGATGAATATTCGCCATTTAGAGTGAGAAAGTATTCACTATTCATAGACATCAATAGTAACATTATTTTTTAAGCTACTGATTAGAACAATACAATGAGCCGACACTATAAACACGATATCGTCATTATTGGCGCTGGCGCCGCTGGATTAACCCTGGCACTTGAGCTTGCGGATCGTCATCACGTGGCCATTTTAACCAAAGCAGACATTCGCGAAGGGTCAACACTTTATGCCCAAGGTGGTGTTGCCGCTGTATTGTCCGACAAAGACACCACAGAATCACACATTAACGATACCATTGACGCCGGTGCCGGACTGGGTGACCCTGACGCCATACGATTCACGGTAGAACACTCCAAAGAAAGCATCGACTGGCTCATCGAGCAAGGAGTGCCCTTTACTCGCTATGGTGAAAAAGACGAATACCATCTCACAAAAGAAGGTGGGCATAGTCATAGACGCATTATTCACAGCGCCGATGCCACCGGACTGGCGATATCTCAAACGCTGATTAAAAATGCCTCCAATCACCCCAATATCGATTTCTTTCCAGATCGCGTAGCGATTGATGTTATCACCACCAAAAAACTGGGCATGACAGGGCCAAATCGCGCCGTTGGAGTCTATGCGCTCAATTTAGACGACGATCGGGTCGAAGTTTTTCATGGTCGTTTTATCTCGCTAGCCTGTGGAGGAAGCAGCAAAGTCTACCTTTACACCAGCAATCCAGACACGGCATCTGGGGATGGCATCGCCATGGCATGGCGAGCTGGCTGCCGCGTTGGCAATATGGAGTTCAACCAATTCCACCCCACTTGCCTTTACGACGCCAAGGCAAAAACGTTTTTGATTTCTGAAGCCGTGCGTGGCGAAGGCGGAAAGCTATTGTTACCTGATGGCACGGCTTTTATGTCTAAATTTGATAAGCGGGAAGAATTGGCGCCGCGTGACATTGTCGCTCGCGCCATTGACCATGAAATGAAGCGCTTGGGCATTCATCATGTCTTGCTGGATATTTCCCATAAAGACCCTGAGTTTATCAAAGAACATTTTCCTACCATTTATAAACGCTGCTTAGAGTACGGCCATGACATGACCAAGGAACCCATTCCTGTGGTGCCTGCGGCACACTATACCTGCGGTGGTGTTGTAGTGGATCAGCACAGCGCAACGGATATAGACAATCTCTATGCTATTGGGGAAACCGCTTACACCGGCCTTCATGGTGCCAATCGTCTGGCGAGCAACTCATTACTTGAATGCATTGTGTTTGCCCGCTCAGCCGCGAGCCACATTGCAACAATTCAGACATTAAACGATGACATTAGCATCCCAGACTGGGACGAAAGTAAGGTTACAGACTCAGACGAAGATGTGGTGATCACCCATAACTGGCAAGAGTTAAGACGCTTTATGTGGGATTATGTGGGCATAGTACGAACAGACAAGCGGCTGCTAAGAGCAAAACATAGAGTCGATTTACTGTTGTCGGAAATCCAAGAGTTTTACGCAAATTACAAGGTGTCAAACGATTTGCTTGAATTGCGAAATCTTGCCATGGTTGCTGACCTGATCATTCGCTCGGCCATGTCTCGAAAAGAAAGTCGCGGCCTGCATTTTACACTGGACTATCCCGATAAATTAGCGGACAGCAAACCCACGATTTTAGTACCAAATAACCGCAATACCGTTCAAACAGAAGACCATTATGCGAATGGTTAAACATTAAAACGTTTCTTCGCGTCTTCACTGCGGCGCAACAATATTTGTTGCGTCGCGAAAGAACGCAGTCGACTATATGAGTTTTTTGGTAAATTATCACAATAAATAACTCGATAGGGCGGCAGCATCCAATGCCACCAAAAAGTCGGTTCTGTCTCTACTTTGGCAATGAGTTGAACACCATTCGCTCTAACAAAAGCCAATCTAAAAAAGTGACGACCGTCAAAAAGGTAGGCCCCTTGTTCATCAATCCCCACTTCAATCGCTGAACGACAAACCCTCCACACTGCGACCAAAACAACACAAAGACTGATACAGGCATACAGCATCAGTCTCCATGATAATGGCATCCAGTACAACTGAAGCAGCGCTATGGCACTCAGGGCCAACACCACCCATAACAGCAAACTGACGCATGAAAAATTAAGCTTAGTCGCTTTCAGGCTGAACACGATTCAATATGATATTAATAATGCGAGCAAGCTCTGGGTCGTCTGGCATTTCTTTCTGCATAAACCAAGGGAAGATATCTTGATCTTCGCAGGCAAGAAGCTTGTGAAAACGATGCTTATCTTCTTCTTCCAAGGTTAAATATACCTCATCAAGAAATGGCTCTAGCAGCACATCTAGCTCTAACATGCCGCGGCGACATTGCCATTTTAAACGCTTAAAACTTACGGAGTCTGATGTTTCAGTCATGTTACTACCCTTCAAATAGAATGCTGACATTATAGCGATGAATCAATAGAAAGCGAAAACAGCTTGTGGTTGTTCGCTGATCTTTATCAACAAAAACCTCTTCCTAGCGCTTACACACCACATCAGCTAATCGATTAACGCCTTACTAAAAATCATTTCGGTATTATCTTGACTGCTTTTTAAATCATTATGTTGAAAAGGGTCAAAATAGTACCTTTATTGGCGATTTATGTATTAACAGGTCAATTATGACATGCCCTATATTAAGACTCTCTTGATAAGTCATTATTAAGAAACTAGGTCTGACTATAAAAACAAAGACACTCAAAAACGGGGAAAACCTATGATACGCCTTAGCAAAACAACGTTAGCCTGTGCCGTCTCTATGACAGCAGCCATTTCAGCCACCAGCGCTTTTTCTGCCACTCAAATCACCGTCGCCACAGTCAACAACGGTCACATGATTGAAATGCAAAAGCTCACACCGGAATTTGAAAAAGCCCATCCTGACATTAAAGTGAAGTGGGTCACTTTAGAGGAAGGCGTTTTACGCCAAAACGTCACGCAGGACATCGCCAACAAAAGTGGCTTGTATGATGTGATGACCATTGGTATGTATGAAGCGCCAATTTGGGGCGAGCGTGGCTGGCTAGAACCCATCGATACCAGTGGCACTTATGACGTTCAAGATATTTTGCCCTCTATCCGTGGTGGCTTGTCTTATGACGGCACCATGTATGCTTCCCCATTTTATGGTGA